>DATESI010000146.1:0-16779 GCA_035270905.1 Anaerovoracaceae bacterium | reverse complement strand
GCTATTGCTACTAAACCCATCTTTTTACCTCCTACTAGTAAAACTTTATTTTTTATTTAATGCTCCCCAACTCGACTGCTGACACCTGCCATGGCCGAGGTTAGGAATATCATTGTTAACATTGTGAATATATACGTCTGGATTGCTGGTTCGAATATATCGAAGAATCCATTGAGTGGCAATACCGTAACTGCTCGTAAAAATGGTACATCCGTCAAGAAATTACTAAGCATTGTCATTAAGCTCATCCATAAATCTACAACTATTACTCCTCCAAGTATGTTGCCAAATAGACGGAAACCCAGCGATATAGGAAGAGTACAATCCTCCAATATCTTAAGCGGGAACATGAAAGGATATGGATCGCACATTTCTTTGATTCTACCTCTGACTCCCAGCTTACGTATTGAATTATACTGAATCATGAAAAACGTAAGCAACGACAATGAAAAGGTTACATTCACGTCTGCGGTAATCGGTCTTAGTCCAAAGATTCCCAAACAGCTTCCGAGCAAGATATATGCGAATATAGTCCCGACATAAGGAGCAAAGTTCAAATTCTTCCTACCCATGTTTTCTCCGGTAAATTTATATATCCATCCTACAATAAACTCTGCGATTATTTGCTTACCCTTGGGAACGGTTTTGAGTCCGCTTCCAAGCCATATTCCAAGGATCGAAAGCACTGCCGCAACAATAAGCCCAAGTAGTATGCTCTCGGTAATGAATACCTTGCCATCGCCAAACCCGATTATTATTCGAGCGCCTATTTCGTCAATATTCATTTTTGCTTCCTCCTATCCCATATTCTATTACTATTCCAATAGTTATTCCAAGAATTCCAATGGAATATCCCAGTCCTGCAAGCAGATTGATTTTGATGCACAAAATCGCAACTAGGCCAAACAACAAATACCTCCCTAACTGTAGTAGGAAGGCAGTAAGTGCTTTTTTATCAACTAAAAATGTAGTGGTAAACCTTTCGAGAAGTGTAAAGTTCACCAAAACCGTAAGTGTCCCTGCCAAAATGCCCACAGCAAAGTCATATCTAAACCCTAAGAATATCAGGGAAATAACTTCGCAAACCACTGCATAAATACCACAATATATCCATATTTTATGTTTGTTTTTGCTAAACTCTACATTCTTCATTCAAAACAACCTCATTATAGTCCTTTTTTCAAAAAAGTAAATACTACTTTTGTTTATTATTCAGGAAAGTCTACATCTAAAAATCCAATGATAGCAGACCTCTTTCTTATTTTTGGTATGTCTCGTTCTTGATAATTTTGAAGCTTCTGTATATCTGTTCAAGGAGCACCACCCTCATCATCTGATGGGGGAATGTCATCTTAGAGAAGGACAGCTTGTAGTTAGCCCGCTGGCTAACCTCGGGTGACAACCCCAGACTTCCTCCAATGACAAAAACTATGTTGCTCTTGCCCTCAACTGTTAGTGTTTCCACTTTCTCTGCCAATTCCTCAGAAGATAACTGTTTTCCTTTTATTTCAAGAGTGATGACATAGGCATCCTCCTTGATTTGCTTAAGTATCGCCTTACCCTCTTCAATCTTAACCTTTTCTTCCTCTGCCTCGCTTGGCTTGTCAGAAATCTTATATTCCTTCAGCTCTGCAATGTTAATGACGCAATACCTGCCAAGCCTCTTGACATATTCAGATACCGCGTCGGTCCAGTATTTTTCTTTTAATTTGCCAACGCAAACCACACTTATATTCATATGCTCTATACCTCATAAAGGGTGCTAATTTCATCCTTCGTAATTATATCAAGCTCCAAATCCTTTTCTATGTAAAACTCCTCTTCAAGGAGTATGTTCTTGATGGTCAGGTACGCCTGCTTCGGCGTGTTGTTCTCCCGGCTGAGATGTGCCAGAATCACCTTAGGCATTTTGCGGTCCTTGCGGTCACCTAGCATCCTGCAAATACATTCACCCGCCGCCTCGTTAGAAAGATGTCCATAGTCTCCTAGGATTCTCCTCTTGACGTTATATGGATATGTACCCATTTTCAAAATATTAACCTCATGGTTAGCCTCAAGCACCAGCAAGTCCGCACATCTAATTTGCTCATATATTTCGTCTGTAACATAGCCCGTATCCGTGACTATGGTTATCTGCTTACCACCGTTTACAAAGGAAAAGCCCGTAGGCTCCGCCGCATCGTGTGACAGGTGAAAGGGTTTCACCACAATGTCTCCGATGAAAAAGGTCTCTCCCGGCAAAACCCTCTGGGTTCTTTCTGCCGGTAAATCCCCTGCGATTTTGGCGAAGGTGCCTGCCGATGCAAACAGTTCTGCCTGCTGAGCCTTCTTGCTCATTACCCTAAGACTCTGGATGTGGTCCGTATGCTCATGAGTTATAAGTACAGCATCCAAATCCTGTGGCTCAATGCCCTTGGATTCAAGACCCGCCACAATCCTCTTGCCACTTATGCCTGCGTCCACCAAAATATTAGTCTTGTCAGTTTTTATCAAATAACTGTTCCCCGTGCTGCCACTGGCAAATGAACAGAATGCAAATGCCATATTTCTCCTCTTTTCCGCTTTTGTCCTAGTTTTTCTACCTATATAGTATACCATATCTTTTGCCATATGGCACCAATTTATGATTGTGTAATTGGCCATAATAAGGCATAATATATGTATGGGTTTTGATATTAAATTACCCCCTCATGGGAAGGAGAAGGGACTAATGACTGTTTTAAAAATTTATACAGACGGCGGTTGCTCCGGCAACCAGAACGACAAGAACTTTGGCGGCTGGGGTGCCATCCTTGAATTCGGCGACAACAAGAAAGAGCTATACGGCGGCGAAGCAAATACTACCAACAACCGCATGGAGCTTACTGCGGTTATCGAGGCCTTCAGGGCACTCAAAAAATCAGGGCAAGAAATTGTTGTCTACACAGACAGCTCCTACGTTGCAAGCTGCTTCCGAGAAAAGTGGTACGAATCCTGGGAGAAAAACGGCTGGCGAAATGCTGCCAAGAAATCCGTAGAAAATCAAGAGCTCTGGCGTGAGCTGCTGGCCCTCGTTAGAATGCACAGCGTTACATTCTGCAGGGTTAAGGGACATGTTAATCTTAACAGCAAGGTTACCAAGTTTGAAGATTTGTATGCCAAGTTCATTCAGTGGAATGGAACCCAATACTCATTTGAGGATTTTAAATATATTACAGAGATGAACAATAGAGCCGACGAACTGGCTAATATGGGAATAAACGAAGTTAAAGGAGAAGCATAATTATGGAAAGAAAAGTAGGAACTATCTCAAGAGGTCTTAGAGCACCTATCATCAAGGAGGGCGACGACCTTCAAAAAATCGTAGTAGACACAGTACTGGACGCTGCCGCATCAGGCGAATTCGTAATTCAGGACAAGGATGTCCTTGCAGTTACAGAATCAATCCTAGCACGCTCACAGTCAAACTACGCAACCAAGGAACAGCTTGCCAAGGATGTTAAGACCAAGCTGGGCGGAGAAACCATCGGTGTTATCTTCCCGATTCTAAGCCGTAACAGATTCGCAATTTGCCTTCGCGGAATCGCTCGTGGAGCTAAGAAGGTTGTGCTAATGCTAAGCTACCCTTCAGATGAAGTGGGCAACCACCTTGTTGACCTTGACCTTCTGGACCAAAAGGGCGTTAACCCTTATTCAGATGTTCTGTCACAGGCAAAATTCGAAAGCCTATTCGGCAAATCCAAGCACACCTTCACCGGCATGGATTATGTGAATTATTATAAGGGATTAATTGAAGAAGAAGGGGCTGAGGCCCAGGTTATCTTCTCCAACAACCCGAGAACCATTTTGGATTACACTAAGAATGTACTTACCTGCGATATTCACACCAGAGTAAGAACCAAGAGACTTCTTAAGGAAGCTGGCGCCAAGGTTGTTCTTGGAATGGACGACTTGCTGACTTCAAGTGTTGATGGCAGCGGCTACAACGATAAGTATGGAATCCTAGGTTCCAACAAGGCAACAGAGGAAACTATTAAGCTGTTCCCTATTAACTGCCAGCCTTTCGTTGACGGTATTCAGAAGACCATTAAAGAAAAGACAGGCAAAACCATAGAGGTTATGGTCTACGGCGACGGTGCCTTCAAGGATCCTGTAGGCAAGATTTGGGAGCTTGCAGACCCTGTAGTTTCACCGGGATATACTGCTGGGCTTGAGGGTACACCAAACGAACTGAAGCTAAAGTACCTTGCCGACAATGATTTCGCAGATTTGCGAGGCGATGAGCTTAAGGCTGCAATCGAAGGAGCCATCAAGGCTAAGTCAGAGAATCTTGTGGGTCAAATGGTAACAGAGGGAACAACTCCAAGGCGACTAACAGACCTAATCGGTTCACTTTGCGACCTGACATCAGGTAGCGGCGACAAGGGCACACCGTTCGTTTACATCCAAGGATACTTCGACAATTACACCAAATAGAATCTTGTTAACCCAAGATAAAAAAGAGGGTGACTTCACTTTGTGAAGTCGCCCTCTTGTGGTTTCGGGGTGTTAGGCTATCAAATGCCCTGGGGTTTTCTTTGTCTATAGTACATTAATTGCCTTGCGGATATTTGGCAGGATTTCGGGAACCGCAGCATCCTCGCTATGTTCTGATACCTCTTCTGGGGCATCCTCCCAGCGAACCAGGTTGCCGGAGCCGCCCACGCAGCCACCGATACATGCCATGCCCTCAATGAAGTTAGCATCAAGAAGCCCTTTGTCTGCCCTTGCCAGGGCCGTCTTACACTTGTCAAGACCATCACACTGGATAGGATTAAATTTGAAATCCTTGATATCCTTTTCCTTTAGTGCCTGTTCTACTGCCTTGATTACGCCGCCCTTCTTAGCGAACTGCCTGCCGAAGGATGAAGCATCGTTCAGCTCCAGTTCTGGCAAATCTGCCAATGTAATGTCCTTGCTGTCGAACAGTGCGACAAGCTCCTCGAAGGTCATTGCATAGTCAACATATTCCTTAACGGAATCCATCTTAACCTCCGCCTTCTTAGCAATGCAAGGACCGATGAACACCACCTGTGCCCCTGGCTCATTTTCCTTGATGAACTTACCTAGCTCTGCCATAGGTGACAGGTTAGAGGATATTTTATCTGCCATTCCTGGGAAGTTACTCTTAATGTATGACACGAAGGCTGGACAGCATGATGATGTCAGGAAGCCCTTTTCCAAAAGTTCTTCTGATTCCTTGTCTGCAACCATATCCGCACCTAATGCCACCTCGTTAACCGAATAAAACCCAAGTCTCTTAATACCTGTTAGCACCTGTCCCCATTTGGCCCATAGGAACTGAGCCGAAAGTGATGGTGCAACAATGGCGTACATCTTGTACTTGGTATTGTTCTCGCTTCTCATTATGGTTCTTATTATGTCTGCAATGCTAGATGTATCTACCGTCGCTCCGAATGGACAGTGGTAAACGCAAGCTCCGCAGTCTATACACTTCTCTGGATCGATATATGCCTCTCCGCCTTCAGCCATGCTGATGGCGTTGACCTTGCAAGCAAGCTCACATGGTCTCTGGAAATTATGTATTGCACTGTATTTGCACGCCTTGGCACATCTGCCGCAATCAACGCATTTGGTCTTATCAATCTTTGCCTTTTGGTGCTCGTCGATTGTTATTGCATCCAGCTTGCAGGAATCCTTACAGCTATGAGCAATGCAACCTCTGCAAAGGTCGGTCACTACGTAGCCCGCCTCAGGACATTCGTCGCAGGCTATGTCTATTACCTGAACTACATTAGGATTCTTGGGATTACCACCGATTGCGAGACGAATACGCTCTGCAACTACTGCTCTATCCTTGTATATGCAGCAAGTCTGTGGTGGCTCATCCTTTTTGATAATCTCATTTGCAATTTCATTGAACACGGAAAATGCGTCATAGCCTTTCCATGTCTGTGACGCAACTTCTCGTAATACCTTATATTTTAGTTCTTGTACTCTGTTGTCAAAATATTTCATTATTTAATCATTATCTCCCTCTCAACAAATCTCTCATTGTTTATTCTATACCCCTAATATCTAAATCTTCATCTGTTAATTGATGGTATTCTTCCTTATTCATCAAATCATAGATTACTGGCACAATGTATAGGGTTAGGAATGTAGCATATAGCAGTCCTCCTATGCATACGATTGCGATTGGCTGCATCATATCTGTACCCGCAGTCTTACCCAGTGCCATTACTACAAGTCCAAGTATTGTGGTCAAGCTTGTCATAAGAATTGGTCTCATACGGGTCATGCCTGCTTGGACTATTGCTTCCTTCTTGGCCTTGCCATAGCCTCGCAGCTGATTAATGTAGTCAACCAGCACAATGCCGTTATTAACTATGACTCCTATTAGCATTATGAATCCAACCATTGCGATTACACTTATCTCCTTACCCGTTATTAGCAATGCAAGAAGTCCTCCTGTAATAGCAAGTGGTATTGTAAACATTATGATGAACGGTGACTTGAGTGACTGGAACTGTGCAACCATAATCATATATACGAATACTATTGCAAGTAGCATCATCAACATCAAATCTTCCATGGCGTCCATAATAGTCTCGTTTTCACCTGCAAATTCCATAGAAACATCTTCACCAAGATCATAATCTGCAAGAGCATCCTCAGCAGCAGCCGTTACCTTGGTAACATTATAGCCTTCTGCGATTGTACCTGTTATGGTTATGTATCTTGATTGGTTCTCTCTATTGATGGAATCCAGTGTCTCTGTTTCTTCTATCTTGGCAATGTCCGACAGCTTGATGCTAACATCCTGTCCTTGGTTGTTTTGAACTGTTACCGTTAGGTTCTTCATCTTCTTAGGGGTCAAAGCTTCCTTCTGGTCGGATGATACTATGACATCAAAATCCTCGCCCTTCCATGTAACAGAGGTTGCCTCTGTTTCTGTGTTCATTTCCTTGACTATTGCTGAGTAAATCTGGGCAACCGTAACGCCCTTCTTCATTGCCTTAGTCTTATTAACTACGAATCGAATTTCGGGGTCAGCCTCTTGCAAGCCGTTGTTTACCTCTTCAATGCCCGCAACGCCCTCCAGTTCCTTACCGATTTCCTTGGCAGTCTTTTGCAGGGTATCAAGCTCTGTTCCATAAACCTTGATGGAGATTCCCTCTCCGCCAAGGGCAGATGTGAAGTCACCCATGGATGATCCGGATGCTTCTACTGTACAATCCATATTATCGCAAAGCTTGTTTATTTCCTCGGCAATCTGTCCGCTAGTTCTCTTCATGTCCTCACTCAGCATTACATACATTGTGACCTGCTGTGCGCTAGCACTGTTGCTACTGCCAGATGCAAACATAGTTCCATCGCTGGCAAGGATTGCTCCAACATTTTCTACCTCGTCAACCCACTGGACTCTCTTGATTACCTCGAGGGTCTCTGCCTTGGTCTCGTTTAGCTTGCTGCCTTCAGGCATTTCTATATTGACGCTTAACTGCGGCGAACTCATGTCTGGCATGAATGTGAAGCCCTTATCAAGTGCAAGCACAACGCTTCCACCAAGTAACATCAACGCAACGAAAATTGTTAGTCCCTTATGTGCTAGCACTCTCCACAGTGACTTCTGATATCCGCTAAGAACCTTAGCAAAGAACTTGCCGTTCTGTGGCTTGATGTTTACCAGCATCTTAGATGACATGGCCGGAACCAGTGTCAGCGAAATAATCAAGCTGGCAACCAGTGAATACGCTACGGTCAATGCCATATCTGTGAATAGCTGCCTAGTGATTCCGTCTGTGAATATAATAGGAACGAATACGCAAACTGTCGTTAATGTTGATGCTGTAACTGCACCTGCAACCTGCTTAGCTCCTGCAACAGCAGCCTTGGCAGGTGAATACCCCTGCCTTCGTATTCTTGTTATATTTTCTATTACTACTACAGAGTTATCCACCAGCATTCCCACGGCCACCGCAAGTCCTGATAGAGAAATCAGGTTAATGGTTATTCCGGAGAAATACATGAGAACTATCGCAAACAGTAAACTGATAGGTATACTGCAAAGTGTTATAATAGTTGGTCTTATGTCGCGCAGGAACAGCAGTAATATTAGGATTGCAAACAATGCTCCCCATAACAGACTTTCCAAAATCGACTTAATTACCAAATGAATATAGTCGCCCTGGTCCATTAGGCTGGTAAAGGTCAAGCCATCATATTCTGCAGACAGTTCATCGCATTTGGCCATGATGTTGTCTGACACCTCTGTGGTTGAATAGTTGGACTGCTTGGAGTATGACAATACAACTCCATCGTTGCCGTTTATGGTTGCGAAGATGCTATCTGCATTATCGCTTACAAATATATCTGCCACGTCCTCAAGTGTTACATCGCCAATGCCTGCCGCCTCTATATTAAAGAGGTAAAGATTCTTGGCTGCCTTCTTGGTCTTGAGCACATCTCCAACACTTACAAGATATCTAGTTCCCGATGCCTCAATGTATCCAGCTGGCATAGAAAAGTTCTGGGCCTGCAATATGCCTGATACCATATCAACCGTAATGGCCTCGCCCACATTGGCTGCCTTCCTTGCCTCTGCAGCCTGAGCGTTTATCTCAGCCTCTGCATCGCCTATCTGCTCAAGTCCTTCATTTATCTGTGTTCTTCCAATTGCTATTTGATCCTTAGCCTGATTGTAGCTTTCTTCAGGCATATATGCTGCACCCTCATCAAGCTCTTCCTCCTGAGCATTAAGCTCAGATAGGCTCTTCCTTAGAGAACTCTTTTGCTCTCTTATTTCATTCTGGGCACTTGCTATACCCGAATTAATGCTAGCCAGCACCTTGTTGTTAAGCTTGTCTATCTTCTTCTGGCTGATTACTACATTAACCTTTTCTTCTAGTATTCCGCCTGTTCCAATAGATGCTACACCTGAGGTTCCCTCAAGCTTGCCTAGAAGGGTGTCCTCAACGAAGGTAGAGATTTCTGTTTGGTCCTTGCCTTCATAGTCCACTGCCATTACGGATACAGGTATCATGCTAGGGTTCAACTTAAGAATTGTTGGGGTTCCCACTGTATCGTCCCAGCCCCCTTCTACCAGGTTGGCCTTGGACAGGATGTCCACAGAAACCGTATCCATATTGATACTATTCTCGAATTCCAGCACCACCATTGAGTAGTTGGCATCAGAAACGGATTGAACTGTCTTAATGTCCTCAAGTGTTGACAAGGACTGCTCAAGTGGCTTGGTAACCGTATCCTCAACCTTCTCTGGAGTTGCTCCAGGATATGTTGTCATTACAATTACGTATGGCATATCGATGTTTGGGAATAGGTCCGGTGTCATCTTAGTGAAGGACACTACCCCAAGCACCATAATCAATATTACCACCACGAAAACTGTAAGTGGTTTTTTTACGCTAAATTTTCCCATTATATATCTCCTTCATCGCTCCTTAATTGCGATGTTTCTCCCCTTTGTTCATATCAACAAAAAATAATATACATATCTAAATTATATGTGAGATAGGCTTTATTGTCAATTAATGTTTGCCCTTTAAATGTTTGGGTATCAAGATTTAAATTCAACTAACGCTAAAGTTTAAGAAGGGAGACCCTCATGCAATTTCTTATTTCGTTTTTAGAAGGAATAATTACTGTGGTTTCGCCCTGCATTTTGCCACTGCTACCATTATATGTAGCCTATTTCGCAGGAAATGATGTGGCGACGGGTAACCAGAAGAAGGTTTTGAAAAACTCACTAGGCTTCGTCCTTGGGTTTACGGTTGTTTTCGTTGCACTGGGTGCTCTGGCTGGCACTCTTGGTGTCTTCCTCAGAACATACCAAACCATAATTAACATCGTCCTCGGACTTATCGTTATATTCTTCGGCCTATCCTTCATGGGAGTATTCAAATTCTCTCTTGGTGGCAAGGGCAAATCCTACGATAAGGTAAAGGAGTTGGGATTCTTCTCGTCCGTAGTCTTTGGCATGGTATTTTCCATTGGCTGGACACCGTGCGTAACGGCCTTTCTTGGCTCTGCACTGCTACTTGCATCACAGCAAGGGTCCATGGTTACAGGCATGCTAATGCTGCTCTGCTATTCCATCGGTCTTGGAATTCCGCTAGTTCTATGTGCTCTGCTGATGAACAAGCTTCGCAATGCCTTCGACTTTATCAAGAAAAATTACAAAGTAATTAATATTTGCTGCGGAGTACTCCTTATAATCCTGGGAATTCTCATGGGCCTAGGCGTGCTTATATAGAAACGGGCGACGGGGTAATTATCAAGATCCTAAGCCTTGAAGAGATTAGAGAGGAAAAGATATGAATACAAAGAAAAAAGTAAAGGTAGTTCTGCTAGGGATTTTGGCTCTAGCCGTACTAATCGGAGCCTTCCAGCTCTACAACTACCTCCAGGGCAAATATGGCCCGCAAAGTGCAGTTACATCCCAAAGTGGCGAGCCTATTCCTGCACCTGACTTCGCAGTAACTGACAGTGAGGGGAACCAGGTCTCACTATATGACTTCGCAGGGGAGCCCGTTATTATTAATTTTTCCACCAGCTGGTGCCCTCATTGCATTTCCGAAAAGCCAATTTTCCAGGAATACTATGATAAGTATGGGGATAAAGTTAATTTGCTTATGGTGGACCTTGTTGGCAACAGAGAAACAGTTGAGGACGGCAAGGCTTTCATTGCTAAGAATGGTTATACATATCCGGCATATTACGACATATCTCAGGAGGCTGCAGTTGCCTATGGGATTAACGCCTTTCCGGCAACATTTTTTATCAACGAGGATATGGAGATAGTCTACAATTACTATGGAGGTATGAACAAGGCCTTGTTTGAAACCTTCCTCAAGCTTTATTACAATATTGGGCCTCAAGCAGAAACGGACAATTAAGATGTGGGACAAGTAAAAAGGCTAACTATGCCAATAGCATTAACAAACTAAGAGGGCTTATTCATGTAAGCCCTCTTTTTCCTATTTTATAAACTGCATCTATTGCCTTGTCGATTTCGCTTCTTGTTGTAAAGGGTCCTACGCTTAACCGCACCGCACCCTCATTCCAGGTACCTATGGTTTTGTGAGCAAGACCTGCGCAGTGAAATCCTCCTCGCATGGCAATGCCGTATTTATCATTGAGCTCTGTTGTAACGTCCTCACAGCTTAGTCCTTCAATATTAAAAAGACTGATTCCTGTCTTGGCAGATGGCTCCGGCCCATAAAGCTTCACAAATTCCATGTTGCCTATGCCCTCTTCAAACCGCCCTATAAGCTCCTGCTCAAATTTACCTATTCTATCTATTCCGAATTCCTCTACAAAGGTAGCCGAATATCCCAAACCAATTATTGCAGGTGCGTTAACTGTCCCTGCCTCGAATCCTTCTGGATAATCCCTTGGTTGCATCCTGTTTTTGGAATCCGTTCCGGTTCCCCCGTAAAGAAGTGGTTTGATATCTACCCTATCATCTGCGTATAGTCCTCCCGTTCCAAGGGGGCCAAGCAAGCCCTTGTGTCCTGGGAAGGCCAAGAGGTCTATGTGCATCTTCTTTATATCGACGGGAACGCTCCCTGCACTTTGGGCCGCATCTACCATAAAAATCTTACCTTGCTTTGCGACAATTTTGCCGATTTTTTCTATATCATTTATGGTTCCCGTTACATTTGATGCATGGGTGCAAACTATAAGCTTGGTGTTTTCTTTGATATGCTTTGCTATTGCCTCGGGACTTACATAGCCCTTGCTGTTACCCTTGACTATGGTGTGGGTCACACCCTTTCTCTCAAGAAACTTGAGGGGTCTTAACACTGAATTGTGCTCCATAGATGTTGTAACCACATGGTCCCCTTCGTTCAAGATTCCATTGATTCCAAGGTTTAATGCCTCCGTGGCGTTCTTAGTAAATATAAGCCTCTCGGCTTTGTCTATGTTAAAGAGGCTTGCCAGCCTCTGTCTTGCATTGTATACCTCTTCGCCGGTTTTCATGGACATATAATGTCCAGACCTTCCGGGATTGCCGCAGTATTTTAGAATACATTCCTCCATTGCATTTGCCATGCCTTTGGGTTTTGGAAAAGACGTGGCTCCATTATCTAAATATATCATGTCTTATGCGACCACTTTCCTCAAAAAATTAGAGGCTATTTCTGTTATAGAATATACCTCTAATATAATATGTTCACTTGTGTTGGCTTGTGCCTTCTCGGCCTGGCTCTAGTTTTTTACCTTGCCCTCTTTGCCTTCTTTGTGAATTCTGCTTCTAAGTCTATGCTCTCTAACAGATTTTTTGATCTCTGCCTTGTATTCTTCCGCCACATCGCCAAGCACAAGGGTTAGCATTTCGTTGGTCAAATTAGGAAAGGCTTTAATCATCCTGGAGTGGTCCTCCATGTTCTTATAAATCTTAGCCGCGATTTCCTCAACCCTTTGACTTTGAAAATCTGTGAAAACCTTAGTTCTCTCATGGTAATCCTTGTTGATCTTGTCAACATACTCTTGACCTCTGTCAGTAAGTTCATGGGTTCTCTCTGCCAATTCCTTGCTGACCATATCCATCTCTTCCTGAGTTCTCGCAGCCAGTATTCTCGCCTTGGCTTCAAGCTCATCTCGTTTGGCTGCGATTTCTTCCTTCTTGGCCTCAAGGTTCACAACACCCTCTGCAATATTCTCGCCGATTTCTATTGAGCTTTCTTTTAATTTGGCTGTGATTTCCTTGACAACATACAGCTCCTTCTTTAGCTTTAGAACTGTGCCAACTGTATCTATTGCATCTATGACAAATATAACATAAAAGACTAGTAGTATTCCAAAGTCTAACCATATTAGCATTATATGAATCAACTTCTCTATAATCGGCTCAACTTGGGACACAACAATCACGCATGCCAGACCCCATATTAGGGAAAACTTCAGGCAAACATAGCCTCCTAGATTGAATGGTTCATTGGAGTAATCCCACCATCTCATGCCGAAGCACTTGTATAGTAAGGCTCCCGTTACCAGCTCAATAAGTGAGGTAACTATGACAGCTCCCACAAACAGCAAAATAAAGTTTCCTTTGAGAGGCATAAGCACCGCCAAAACTGCTATGACACCCACTCCATATATTGGACATACAGGTCCGCTTAGAAAACCTCTGTTAACATATTTGCCTACTGTTACTGCGTGGTAAGCAATTTCAACTGCCCAGCCTGCGAAGCTGTAAAAGGCAAATAAGAGCATTACTTCGTATAATTCTACGTTCATATGTTCTCCTCATTTCTGCCCTTCTTAAGGGCAACTAGGGCTATTGGGCGTGCTATGGGAACTTATTCCCCGTGACTTGCAAGACCGCTGCCGCTAATGGGAATACTCTCGCCACCCAGTGTCGCATCGCTTCCAATCAGGACTTTGAAAAAGTCCTTTACTCTAGCCAGTATCTCCCGCGCATCTCTTAGGAATTGACCTCTATATACATCCTGGTCTGCAGAAACTCCCGCAACCGTAAGTCCTTCCTTATCACCAATGTAAAGTGCTCTGTACTCGTGGTATGTCTGGGTCACCACAAGAACTCTTTTGACCTTAAATATTTCCTGACATCTTACCATGGAATCAAAGGTGGAGAACCCTGCATGGTCGCAGAAAATCACCTCCGGCGGAATTCCCTGCTTCAAGGTGTATGTCAGCATGGAGTGGATTTCGTTATGCCCCTCGCTGCCGTTGTCTCCCGACAAAAGAATCTTAGGCGCGAAGCCCTCCTTGTAAAGTCTTATGCCTGCATCAAGTCTATCCTTGAGCATAGGTGAAGGCGTGCCATCAGAGTTTAGGCCTGCCCCGAGAACCAATATGCAGTCCGCACCGAAGTCGTTAAGCTTCTTGGCATCTGATGCAAGAATATTATAATCATTGGCACCAACACTCCATAGTATGTTATCTTCCTGGGACTTGACAACATGTCCGTTAATAATTGCAACTCCTGCTGCAACTACTAGTCCCGCAAGGATTAAAATTAAAACCAGTTTGAAAAAAAAATGTTTTATCTTTGCTTTCATAATTCTATTGCTTCCTCTTTTTCTTCGATTGGGTATACTAATTTTTGAAATTCTTATATATAGTATATCTTCTTACATTATGACCGAAATCTCGACATTTTTCAACACTTTGCAAATTATTTCAAAGTATGTTACAATTTCTTTACTTATAGGGCCTGTGCCTGAATCAATTTGGGATACACGCACAGAGCCAATTAATCTCAAGCAGAAAGAAGAATTCTCAAAATGAATAGCAATTATCCTCTGGCAGGTAGAGACTCTCATCCTGCAGATACAATAATAAATATTAGCGGTGCTACCTTTGGCGATGGCTCCCTGCAGCTGATTGCAGGTCCATGTGCCATTGAATCTCGTGACCAGCTTCTGACCATTGCTGAAGCTGTGGCATCTTCGGGAGCAACCATGCTTCGTGGGGGTGCCTTCAAGCCTAGAACTTCACCCTATGCCTTCCAAGGTCTTGGCGTGGAGGCCTTCGAATATTTGCGGGAGGCTAAGGCTCTTACGGGACTTCCCGTTGTAACAGAAATCATGGAAATTTCTCAGCTTCCCTTGTTTGAGGATATAGATGTTATTCAGGTTGGAGCTAAGAATATGCAAAACTATTCTCTCCTCCGTGCCCTAGGCAAATCTAGCAAGCCGGTGCTCTTGAAGCATGGATGGTCCAATACCATTGAGGAGCTGCTGCTCAGTGCGGAGTATATTCTCGCAGAGGGCAATCCTAATGTTATTCTTTGCGAGAGGGGCATTAGAACCTTCGAACCTATGACCCGCAACACCTTCGATGTCAGTGCTATTCCATTGCTTAAGGAACTGACTCACTTGCCTGTTATTGCTGACCCAAGTCACGGAACTGGCAGAAGTGACCTGGTTGCCCCTGTTTCTATGGCGGCAGTTGCTGCGGGAGCAGACGGGCTAATGCTAGAAATCCATGACAACCCTACTTGTGCTCTATGCGACGGCAAGCAGGCCATCAGTACCAAGGAATTTCACAAGCTTACCAGTGCGGTGAAGGCGATTGCACCATATGCATTTAAAGGATAGATAGATAGATATATATTAGGGATTGCAAATCCCTATAAGAATATGAAACAATGAAAAGTGTAAAAGGAACGAAAGGAACAAACGAAAGGTAAAGTATGAAAAAATATGTTGTTGAAACAGCGAACCCATATGACATTTTGATTGGCGAAGACCTTATTGCTAATGCTGGTCAGTATATTGCACAGCGTATCAAACCATGTAAGCTTGCAGTGGTAACTGACAGTACTGTTAATGGTCTATACGCAGATAGATTAATTACATCTCTTGAGGAAAACGGCTATTCTGTATGTAAGATTGTTTTCCCTGCGGGGGAACATTCTAAGAATCTCGCAACCTACTCTAATATTCTGGAGGCTGTTGCTGATGGAGGACTTAGCAGAACTGATGCTATCGTGGCTCTTGGTGGCGGCGTGGTAGGAGACATCTCAGGATTCTCGGCTGCCACATATATGAGGGGTATTCCATATGTTCAAATTCCTACTACCTATCTCTCTGCAATCGACGCATCTGTTGGTGGTAAGACGGGAATCAACCTTCTCTGTGGCAAGAACCTAGCCGGTGCCTTCTGGCAGCCATCACTGGTTATCTGTGATTATAGCACCTTTGAAACTCTTCCTGAGCTTAAGCTGCTGGATGGAATCGCAGAAGCTATCAAGCACGCTGTCTTATCTGAGGCTGGTCTTGTTGAATCAATCAAGGCTAAGAATTATGAATACGTCATCGAAAGGTGTGTTTCTATTAAGAAGAGTGTTGTTGAGGCGGATGAACGTGACACTGGTTTGCGCCAGCTCCTTAACTTTGGCCACACTGTAGGTCATGGCATAGAAAAGCTTAGTGCCTTCTCTGTTTCCCATGGTCATGCTGTTGCAAAGGGAATGGTTGTAGAAGCCCGTGGTGCATATAAGATGGGGCTTACTGCCTGTGACATCAGCGGTGAGCTAACTTCTATTCTAACTGAGCTTGGATTTGATTTGTCCGTGCCTTATGGCTATGAGGAAATATATAAATGTGCTCTTATGGACAAAAAAATTGCAGGAGACAAAATCAGCATGGTGGTACCCGATTCCTTTGGCAAATGCCATCTTCAAAGAATCGAACTTACTCAGTTGAAAGAGTTTATGCGGCTTGGGCTTGAGTAGCTCGATATAATATGTAATTTTAACGGGGTAGTCTCACAATGAGGCTACCCCGTATTATTTGAATTAGTTATCTGTTTATCTCTGGTTATTAATTTAGTTCTTCCCATTCGCTCTTCAAAAGGGAAAAGCACATGGAGTCCCTGATGCTGCCATCCAGTGCAGTCTTGTATGTCATTCTAATAGTACCGTCGTATTTGAACCCGCACTTCTCAATGACTCGCTGGGAACGCTTATTGAAGTCGCTTGTGCAGATTCCTATAATATCTAAATTAAGTTCTTGGAATCCATAGCGTATAACTTCCTTGGCGGCTTCGGTCATATAGCCCTTGCCCCAGTAATCGTACCCTAGTGAGTAGGCCAATTCCTTGCTTGCAGTCTCTGGTCTATGCTTGTCGAATTCAAGTCCTATCGAACCGATGGCCTTGCCTTCTGACTTTTCTCTAATTGCCCATGCATTGCTTGGAATGAATATGGTCTGCAGAATTTCTTTTGATTCTTCTACGCTCTTATGGGGTGCCCACCCTGCCGGAGGCCCAACCTCTGGGTGCTTGGCATACTCGTATAAGTTC
>DATESI010000145.1:0-5127 GCA_035270905.1 Anaerovoracaceae bacterium | reverse complement strand
CCAACATTGGTTTACATAACACCGACGGATTTCATCCATATTATGCCAAAATCAATGAATTGTTGTACAAATACATTTATTTCAGAAAATCTGACAACAAAAATAAGATAAACTGTTGGCAGATTTTCAATAAATCGCTTTAAGTGCCAACAAACAAGAAAATACAGGCCTTTTTACATATAGACGAAGCTCTGAAAATGAAAAAATGTTGGCATGATTTGCATATGGAATAAAATCTGCCAACAAACTGACATTAACATAGGCAAATATAGTCAAGCAAACTACTGCTTTGTCTACAGTCTGAAAAGGACGCCCTTAGGCGTCCTTTGTCATACTCTTCTTAAATGTCACAACCGACAGTGCAAGAAGCACAACAGCATATCCAATAACCCACCACAGGTCAGGGAATATCTCGCTGTAATTGCCTGCATTGGCAGCCTCCGCCGCATCAACTGCGTGAACGAAAGGTAGCAGCTCTGCGATAGTCTTGAAGACTCCACCAACTAGGTCAACATCAAACCAGATGCCGCTAAGCCATGCAGTAAGGTTAGTTAGAAGTGCACCGCACATTCCTCCAACCTGCTTATCGTTAAACACACTTCCAGTCCAAAGTCCAATGGCTATGAACAGAAGATTTGATGGCATAAGAACCAGCAGGGTTACGAAGAAGCCTACACCGAATTCCATGCCAAGAATTACTCCAAGAACCATGCACAGCAAGCTCTGCACAATGCAGAACGGAATCAGCGGAACAGTATATCCAAGGATGAAGTCCGTCGGTGTCAATGGCGAGGTATATAATCTCATCAAAAATGAGGATGTTCTATCCTTAGAAATCAGCATTCCGGAGAACAGTGACACGAAGGAAAGCCCGAATATGCACATTCCCGGTGCCAGACGATTTATGTTAAACAGGTTTTCGGGTGCGTTAGGAATATTGCTGTTAATCAAAGTGAGTAATATAATCAGCACCACCGGAAAAGCCACACCGAAGCCTACAGTAAGAGGGTCACGCAAAATTTCCTTAGTATTTCTTCCGCAAAAAGCCATAAATTTCATATCTTCACCCCCTACATTTCCTTCTCTGAAGTGGCATTGGCATTAGCCTGAGCTTCATTCAAACCAGAGCCCAATGACTCAGTGCCTGTTGCAATCTTCACGAAAGCATCTTCAAAATTCTTGCCACTAGCCCTAGCAATAAGCTCAGCCGCAGTTCCAACTGCCAGCAGCTTGCCACGAGCCATGATTCCTATACGATCCGAAAGCTCCTCAGCCTCCTCCATATAGTGAGTGGTAAGAATGACAGTAACCTTGCCCTTAAGAGCAACGATTGCATGCCATAGTTCACGCCTTGCCAAAACGTCAAGTCCAAGAGTCGGTTCGTCCAAGAACAAAATCTTCGGGTCAGTGATGAGAGCCATTGCGATGGATAGCCTTCTCTGCATGCCGCCCGACAGGGTCTTTGCCTTACTCTTAATAACCTCACTTAACCCCAAAGCGTCTATTAGCTGTGTGGCCTTTTCCTTTGCCTCAGAGCCCTTAATGCCGTAAACCCCCGCCATGAAAACCACGTTTTCAAGAACAGTAAGGTTCGGTGCGATTGCCGTTTCCTGAGGCGAAACATTTAGAATTTCCTTTACCCCCTGAGGGTGGCTTATAATGCTGTTCCCAAGGATAACCGCATCCCCGCTTGTGGGCTTTGACAAACAAGAAAGCATCTTGATAGTTGTGGTCTTTCCTGCACCGTTAACCCCAAGAAGTGCGAACAGCTCCCCCTCGTTAATGTTCAGGCTGAGTCCATCTACCGCATTCTTGGTGCCGTAGGTTTTTACCAAATTTTTTATTTCAATTGCTACGTTTGCTGCATTTGCTACGTTTGCTGCATTTGCCATGATTATTCCTCCCTAAAAATATCAGCGCTGTCCCCTATCAAATCGAAGAGTACGCTGCTTTTCATCAGGGCAAGCCCCTTCTCCTTATTGCCGTTTTCCGAGCTGTTGTTCACAAGAACCAAAAGGGTGTCCCCCGGTGCAATATTCAAAATATCCCTCGCCTGCTTAGGAATTACAATCTGTCCCTTCTCGCCTACCTTAACCGTGCCAAGTATGAATTTATCCTTTTCTTTTCCTTCTAACATCTCATTACCTCCTCAATCCCACATTTCTCAAAAGTAGGAAAAGTATAACTTGTTATACTTATTATACATATCCCACACCCGAAGTCAACACCTTTTTCCGAGTTATCCTCAATCTGCATTCTTAAGCCCAGGGATTTTCCAAATAAAAAAGGGCAGCCGTGGAATTATCATTCCAAGGGCCGCCCTTGTGGTTTCGGGGTATTAGGTTTATTGGACCGGACACGCCGGTCCCCGGGGGTTTCATGACTTGCGGGGTTTCATGATGCCTTGCTTATTCCGCCTCGACAAGTTTAACATCGCACTTTATAGTCTTATTCTCCCGCACAACAGTAATTTCAATAGTATCGCCAACCTTATGCTTTTGAACCTCAGCCGTAAGAGTTGCGTAGCTGTCGATTTGAGTATCCTCAACATAGTAAATCAAATCGCCAACCTTAAGTCCGCCATCTCTAGCGTTGCTGCTGTTAACCTTTCTGATGTATATGCCCGTCATCTTGTAGCCATACTGCATTGCATTCTGAGCAGAAGTCAAATCAGCGATTTCAATTCCGATAGAAGCCCTGTCAGAGACCTTGCCATTTTCAATTAAGTCAGATGCGATTTCTGCCGCCTTGTTAATTGGGATTGCGAAGCCTAGACCCTCAACATCAGAGCCTGAGGATTTGGCAGCAACAATACCGATAAGCTGGCCGTGCTGATTGAATAGCCCGCCGCCAGAGTTGCCCGGGTTAATTGAAGCATCCGTCTGTAGCAGGTTCATTGTTCTTCCATCTATAGTAAGCTCCCTATCAAGAGAACTGATAATGCCGCAGGTTGCAGTTCCTCCAAGCTCCCCAAGAGGATTACCGATAGCAACTGCTAGGTCTCCAACAGATAGGTCAGAGCTGTCACCATAGGTTACAGGATCAAGGCCAGTTGCCTTAATCTTAATTACCGCAATATCCGTTTGGGAGTCAGTTGCAACAAGAGATGCACTGTATTCCGTTCCGTCCTTAAGAGTTACAGTAATCTTGCTCGCACCGTCAATTACATGGTTGTTAGTAATGATGTAGCCGTTATCCTGAACAATTACGCCGCTTCCTGCACCCTCAGTTACATATTGCTGCATCCAGCTGTCATTGACAACAGATTCAGTTCTGATTTCTACAACGGAGTTTTCGTTCATTGCGATAATTTCCTGAATAGAAAGCTCGCTGCCCGTTGCCTTGGCCAGAGTGTAGTTGGTAGCCGAAACCGTCTTAGCAGAAGGTGAGCCAGTGTTGATATAGTTTACCAGTGCGAATCCTCCTGCAGTAAGTGCCGCCGTTACGACCATGCAAATGATTAAGACGATAACGAAGGTTTTCTTCGTTACATATGACGGTGACCTTGATGGTGCCTTTTCTGCCCCCTCTGGTGAAACCATAACGAAGCCCGTGTTAGGCGCACTTGGTTCAGGCTGGGGAGCCTGCCCCTCGCCACCGGAATTGTCCACTGGCGTGTAATTGTTTCCGTCGTAGTGATAGTAGTTGTTGTCCCAATTATCCATATTTGTCATCTCCTTACTTGTCTTTTTCGCGCTATGCTGTGTTGCACTGCGAAGTGCTCGTCGCCTTGCGTACTACATGTACGCGTCGCTCCTCCCACTCGCATGCGCCTTGCCTAGCACGAAAAATCCTGCGTAATATGTTTTTCATTGTGTCTTTTTCGCGCTATGCTATGAGCACTCGCGTGCGCCTTGCCTAGCACGAAAAATCCTGCGTAATACATTTCCCTTTGTATCTTTTATTATGACCAAATTATACAGCTTAATTGTGGTTTTTTTGTGTTAATATTGTAAAAAATATGATAAAATAAAACATTAGAGGTGAGACATATGAATAATGTAATTACTGCAATAGATAGGAGCAAGTCATACCGTGTATATTTGACCATTACAACCGACATGGTAGAAGAGGCTAGAAACATTCACAAGACTACGCCCCTTGCAACAGCAGGACTCGGAAGAGTGTTAACAGGAGCTGGCCTAATGGGTCTGCTGCTTAAGAATAAAGAAGATAAGCTTACAGTTCAGTTTAAGGGCGACGGACCCGCAGAGCAAATCCTAGCAACGTCTAACGGAGCAGGGCAGGTCAAGGGTTATATAGTCAACCCAAACGTAGACCTTCCCTTAACCAAGGCAGGCAAGCTTGACGTTGGAGGTTCCCTTGGCATAGGTGAGCTGACAGTAATCAAGGACATGGGCCTTAAGGAACCATATGTGGGAAGCATTGCCCTTGTTTCAGGAGAAATAGCAGACGACCTAACTGCATACTATTATATATCAGAGCAACAGAACACATCCATTGCCCTTGGAGTTAAGGTGGCAAGAGATACATCCGTACTGTGTGCAGGTGGCATGATTATTCAGATGCTACCCGATGCAGAAGGAGGTGCCGTTGATGCACTGGAAGTCATGATTGGCAAGATGAAACCACTGACTACTATAATAGAAGAAGAAATGATCAAATCCAAAGCAAGGTCAACAGAAGGAATACTAAGTGCAACCCTTGAGACAATCTTTCAAGAATTGCCCGATGAATATAAGCCAGAACCAATGGAGCGAAAACAAATCAAATGGGAATGCGATTGCAGCGAGGAGCGACTCGAGAAGGTGGTTATGACCATCGGCAAGAAAGACCTTAAGCAGCTCATAGAAGAGGACGGCGGTGCAGAGCTAGTTTGCCAGTTCTGCGAAAAGAAATACTACTTTGATAAGGACCATTTGCAGAGAATATTCGACAGCCTCAAATAAGGCGGGCGGCCGAGGACTCTATGGTACCAAGAATTATTGAAGAGGCAAACAAAGGATTAGGAGAGTAGTATGAAAAAAATAGGCGTAATATTTGGCGGCAAGTCCAGCGAACATGAAATATCTTGTCTTTCGGCGGCTTCAGTAATAGCGGCTATCAACAAAGAAAAATTCCAGGTCATAACCCTTGGCATTACCAAGGGAGGGAATTGGAAACTAT
>DATESI010000144.1:0-3025 GCA_035270905.1 Anaerovoracaceae bacterium | reverse complement strand
AACCGAAATGTCCAAGGTCAGACCCTCCTCACTACGAGAAAGCTTAATTCCCTTAGATGCCGGCTCCTTGCCCAAAATGTTTTTGCTTATGTTGTCAGCGATACTGGTGCTAAGCTCCTTAACCCCCTCAACCTTGAGAGTTGCGTTGGTGGCACAGATAATGATGACCTCGTCAGAAATCCTCACCGTGCCGAGCCTATCCTCCTGAATTGTACCCATATTTTCACCTCGATTTAGTCTGCGAAACCAAAGAGATTTCGCACCACTAACAGTATAACAGAAACGTCAGTGGGTTTCAATGAATTTGACCGATTAATAATTGCTTTGAATAATGATTTTGTCCGCCGTTCTTCCCGTCTCCCGCATAACAATTTCGCAAATCTTGGCAACCGTGTTTTGGTCAAGCTCCTGCTCGTCAACCGTTACAGTTACACTGCTGTCAGTAATAAGTACGAAGGACTCCGGCAAGCTCTTCGAAGCAATAAGCCCCTCGATTTCCACCTCCTGCTTCATGGCGTTCAAAAGCTTATCCTTCTCCGCCGAGGCACTACTCTTCTCCGCCTCGTTATTAGAAGAATTAAGAGTCTTGTCTAGCTTGGCGATTATCTCATTTCTGTCCATGTCAAGAGATGCCCGCATATCAGCAAATGACCCGCTCGGTGCTTCGCTCTGCTCCTCCCCTTGCGGGTCAGTGGGTTTATCTCCCGCCGCGTTCGTTCCCTCGGTTTGCGGCTCCGTTGCAACATTAAGGCTGTCAACTAAGACGTCACCGTCGTGAAGAGGGATTTCCTCACTCTTGACGTTGTAAACCACAAGCCCTGCACAGAATATAATGGCAAGAGCCATGATGGTCACACCCTCCTTCTTTAGCAAAACCTTCTTAATTTCAAACTTCTTTTTCATTGTTTTATCCCCCTCAATCCTTTCCCGATTCAGAATTTTTTTCAAACACAATTACACTGGACACCGGAATGCCAAAGACCGTTGCAACACCGTTAATTATGTTATTCTTAACAACAGGGCTTCCCGCACCCTCAGCCGTTACAATGACACCCTTGACCTGGTTTTCATCGGTGTAATCTATCATTACATTGACCTGCCCCACGCCCTTGATTTCGGACAAAATTGAGCATAGAGCCGTCTCCGTGCCGCCGTCCTTGTCAATTATCTGTTTCCTGCCGTCACCAGTGTCCGTCAGAATACTCATTGCAAGAAGCACAATAGATGCGATAATAAGCACAGTAATGATTCTTATTAAATTTTCCTTGTTGATTTTTTCAAACATCATGCCCCTATCGCTCCAATCCTGCTGGCGAGAGTCCTGCCCTAAGTCTCGCCTCAATAATTTATATTATCTTCCCCGCTATATATTACAAATTTCCATTATAGGCTGCAAAATAACAGCAAGGATAATCAAAGAAAAAATAAACCGCAGGTACTTTTCCATTGAGCCCTCAGGTATTAGAATTTCAATAAATGTGAGGGATATAACGATAATAAGTATGTCCCTTACCCATGTAGTCAGCTCGCTCATAGATTGCCACCCAGATTAATCACAGTCGCAAGGAAGATTATGAACAAAAGTGATGTAAAAAACAGTATGGCTCCCATAGTAATCATGGCGTTACCCATATCGTTTAGACAGTCCGATAGCTTAGAATCCGTTATAGGCTCAGTAAGGAAGGACGTGACCTTGTATATAGTAGCAATGGCGAGAATCTTGATAATCGGCATGATTATTAGGAGAACAATGGTTATGATACCGAATATGCCAACTACCCCCTTAATAGATGACATACATTTGATGAATAATCCCAGAGTATCAGAGGTAAAATCCCCGACAATGGGAATGAATTTGCTGATTGAATACCGGGCAGTATTCATAAGCAAGGTGTCCGAAGTCTCTGCAACTAGGCCCTGCACAGTGATTATCCCCGTCAAAATTGTTATCAAAATACCAACCGCAAAAAGTGAAGCGTTACGAAGGAACTTTGACAGTTTGTTTACATAATCTTTTTCTGTTAAACTATTGATTAAAACAAGAATCGTAGAGATAAACACTGCCGGCAAGACCACATTCTTGAGAATTGCACCGAAAATTGCAACAGAGGTAAGTAGCACCGGACTCATTATTGTTCCTGACGACACTGCACCCATTGAAATTAGCACTGTTAGCAGTATTGGAAGTATGATTTCCACAGTGTATGTAAGGGTAGCAACCGTGTCCACCGTCATCTCATAGACCACTCTGAAGTTGTTTATACATAGTCCAATTATGATTACACTGCAAATCAGCAAGGCAATGTCTGCAACATTCTTCTTGCCGAAGGATCCAGAGAGATTCTTTAATAGCCCCACGACAATGCAAACTATTAGAATTTCAATACCTAGAGCAATGGTTAGCTTGATTTCGTATAAAAGCAAATCCTTGAGACTGCTAATAATCTCATTGGCATCGAAGATACTCTCCCCTTTGATAGACGACTCAAGAATCCTATCGAGAGTATACTGATCCGTCAGGCCTTCACTTAGCCCTGCAGCATACTCAGATATGGAATCAAGCTCATCAGTACCCTCAACATTTTTCATTTGTTCCTTAATAATTTCCTCGTAATCCATAATTCTCCTAAACTAAAGCAGCTTTTCAAACAAATCCATAATAGAGACAAAAATAGGTATAGCAAGGTAAAATATTATAACTTTACCCGCCAGTTCAACCTTGGAACCGATGGCCTTTTCGCCAGAATCAATGCAGAGCTGGGTGGTAAATTCTGTTATGTAAGCCACCGCCAAAATCTTGATAATAATAGCAAAATAACCCCTGCCGTAGACCAGCCTTTCGTATATTCCCGAAATATAAACGAACCCATATTTTAGATTATCTATAATAAAATACAGAATCAAAATTGAGCAGGCAAGTCCCACAAATATTGAAAATTCAGGCTTATAGGCTCGAACCAGCGTGATTATCACAACAGCACACATTGCAAGTGCGGCGATTTTTAATATATCCATCTATATCCCC
>DATESI010000143.1:0-3333 GCA_035270905.1 Anaerovoracaceae bacterium | reverse complement strand
GATTACAGCCATCTGTATGGTGTTCGGAATCGTAGTTGGTAGTGGAGTATTTTTCAAGGCTGAAAAAGTACTTACTGCAACGGGTGGAAATTTGCCTCTTGGAATTATGGCATGGGTTGTCGGCGGACTTATCATGATTGTTTGCGCATACACCTTTGCGGTAATGGCAACAAGATATGAGAAGGTAAACGGAATTGTTGACTATGCAGAGGCTACTTGTGGAGAAAGATACGGATATTTTGTTGGATGGTTTATGGCAATGATTTATCTGCCTACATTGACATCAGTTCTTGCATGGGTTTCCGCAAGATACACATTGGTATTATTTGGATCTGACGATATTACTGGAGGAACATGCTTGGCATTGACTCTGTTCTACTTGGTTGGAAGCTATGCAGTAAACGCTCTTTCCCCTGTTCTTGCAGGAAAGCTACAGGTAGGAACTACATTTATTAAGCTGGTTCCGCTGCTTCTTATGGCAATCGTGGGAACAATCGTAGGTTTGTCAAACGGACTACTTATTGAGAATTTCACATCTGTTCCTACTACAGCAGAAATCCTTGGAGTTAAAGAGGGATATGAGCCTGCAACAAGTGCTCTCCTTACAGCGGTAGTTGCTACAGCATTCGCATATGAGGGCTGGATTATTGCAACATCAATCAACGCTGAGCTTAAGGATGCTAAGAAGAATCTTCCTAGAGCATTAATAGGTGGAACACTGCTTGTTATGATAGTATATATCTTGTACTACGTTGGACTTGCTGGAGCTGCTGATAACATGACAATGATCGCAGGCGGCGAGGCTGGTGCAAAAATTGCCTACAGCAATATTCTTGGCAGTGCAGGTGGAACTATAATCTTTGTATTTGTAGTTATCTCTTGTCTTGGAGTATTAAACGGATTGATGCTGGGCTGCTGTCGTGGACTTTATGCTCTTGCAGCAAGAGGCAGAGGACCTAAGCCTGAGGTATTTTCACAGGTTGATAAGGTTACGAACATGCCTACAAACTCAGCAATCGTAGGAGTTATGCTTTGCGCTTTCTGGATGCTATATTTTTACGGTGCTAATTTGACGGCTTCATGGTTTGGACCGTTCTCATTTGACACATCAGAAATTCCAATCGTAACAATCTACGCAATATACGTTCCTATCTTCATCAACATGATGAGAAAGGAAAAGGAGCTTGGCGGTTTGAAGAGATTCGTAATGCCGTTCCTTGCAATTTGCGGAAGTGCATTCATGGTTTATGCAGCATTCTTCGCACATGGCGCAGCTACAGTAGGCTGCTACTTAATCGTATTTGCTGTAATATCAGCTATCGGTATGGCTTTCTATAAGAAGGGCAATAGCGATAAATTATAATCTTGCAGTAAAAACTGGGCTAGTTGTAACTAATAAAAAAATATAAGGCTAACATTACAAAAATGTAATGAAATTGAAAGAAAAGAGGAGGAGAAATTCTCCTCTTTTATGTTATACTGTTGTCATGAAAGATTTTTTGAGTGGATTAATTGAAACAATTAAAGAATGGTTTGCAGACCTGACGGATATCCTGTCGGGGATATTCAGTGGCAATGAGGATATAGGCATTTACTATACTGCTATAGTTAGATGGGTGTTCATAGCTCTCGCTGTCTATATTTTGGTGCGTTCAATTAGGTCTCTCCTTGAGACTAAGAATCCATCGGAGGTATGGGCTTACCTTCATATCAATGAAAATGAAAACATTCCTATAACTCATTGGGAGAATGTAATCGGTCGTGCCAAAAGCTGCGACATAGAAATTGACGATCATTCTGTATCGAGAAATCACGCAACCTTGTCACGAGATAATCGAGGGGTTTGGTCATATATGGATATTGGTTCTCGTAACGGTGCAACTATTAATGGTGCCCAGACTACCCCAGAGGTTCCTGTTGTAATCAACCCTGGTGATGTGATCGAGATGGGTCTTACCAGGCTTACTCTTTTTCCAATCAGTGTTGAGGAGAGAAATAACAATATCAAGCTAAGAAAACAGGACACTAAGCCTGTATCGCCATGGGCATCGATGATTGCTCTAACGGCCTTTCAGGTTCTTACTATAATTCAGCTTATCGTTGCCCTTGGGGATGAATGTACACCGATGATACCACTTTCTATTGCGGGCTTAAGCGTCCTCATGTGGGTATATGTTATCGTCCTTAGATCTATGCGCCGCAAGGGATTTGAGATGGAAACCATTGCGTTTTTCTTATCGACTTTAAGCCTGGCTGTGACGGCATCCAAGTATCCTGATGCGGTATTCAAACAGTTTGCCGCAGTTGTTCTTGGGGTGCTGCTATTTGTGGCCATGTGCATAGTCCTTCGAAACCTTGAACGTGCTAAGCAGCTTAGAATGATTTTGCTTGCCGGCGCGGCGGGTCTTCTCATAATAAACCTAGTCTTTGGTACCCTCAAGTACGGTGCTGCCAACTGGGTTATGATAGGGGGAATTTCTTTTCAGCCATCTGAGCTTGTAAAGATTGCATTTATATGGATAGGGGCAGCCACCTTGGACGAGCTATTCAAAAAGAGAAATCTGACGGTGTTCATGATATTCTCGGGTTTTTGCTTCGGGTGTTTGGCTCTTATGGGTGACTTTGGAACGGCCATAATTTTCTTTGTGACCTTCCTAGTAATATCATTCCTGCGAAGCGGAGACTTCTCCAAGCTGATTCTCATTGTGGGTGCAGCGGTTATTGCAGGACTAATTGTCCTTAAGTTTAAGGCCTACATAGCTGAAAGATTTGCAGCATGGGGTCATGTTTGGGAATTTGCAGACTCAACGGGCTATCAGCAGACCAGAACTATGTCAGCCGCAGCTAGCGGAGGAATGGTTGGAGTAGGTGCCGGCAACGGCTGGCTCTCTACGGTCAGTGCATCTGATACTGACCTTGTATTCGGATTCTTGATTGAGGAGTGGGGCCTTGTTATTGCAGTGCTTGCAGTGCTGTCCATCATTACTCTTTCTATATTTGCGGTGAACTCCATAATGGCTGGCCGCTCAACCTACTATACTATTGCGGCATGCTCGGCTATGTCCATGTTCCTGTTCCAGACAACCCTAAATGTGTTTGGTTCTGTGGACCTATTCCCGCTAACTGGCGTAACCTTCCCATTCGTATCAAACGGCGGAACTTCTATGATGGTTTCATGGGGACTTTTGGCCTTCCTGAAGGCGGCGGACACTAGGCAAAATGCAAGTATTTCTGTGAGCCTTGGGGACAAGGGGATTGATAGGGCAGTAGATGATTATGACAAGCCAGTAGGCAGGCGAAGAAGAAGCAGGGGTGATGACAGATGAAAAAACT
>DATESI010000142.1:0-2168 GCA_035270905.1 Anaerovoracaceae bacterium | reverse complement strand
TAGTTATTACATATTATTTACTTTTTTTGTCTAAAGTTTTTTTGTTTAGCCATTTTGTTTTTTTGAACAACCATTTCGGGGCTTCAAAAAAACTTCAACTGGAAAAGGAGTTCATTTCTCTCATGGCCCTGCACCTTGCAAGGGTTTACCCCTTCACGTTCTCCGGCAGGTTACCCACTGCACCCTCTTCAGCTTCTAGGGGTGCATTTTCTTCTGAGAAAATCTCCTGCTCGGCGTTCATCTCCGTCTCGGTGCCCATCTCCTGCGGGGTGTTCATCTCCTGCTCGAACTCGGCATTTACATCCGAAGGGGCATTTGCAACTTCAACGGCAGGGTCAAGGTTTGCCGTATCTTGCTCGAAGTATGAACCCTCGGGCTCACCGCCTGCTGGCTCTGGTGCCTTGCCTAGTGCAACGCTTGCCTTGAACAGGTCGCCGTCGATGGCGATTTCGAACCAGCCGCCCATTAGCTTGGTCAGGTCCTTAGCGATTGAAAGCCCAAGGCCGCTGCCCTCGGTGGCTCTTGATGAATCGCCACGCTTGAAACGCTCCATAAGCTCCTCAGCGCTGATATTCAGCTGGTCTCTGGAAATGTTCTTCACATCCAGCACAACCAGATTGCTGGTTTTTTCTGTTAGGTCAATATATACTCTGCTGCCTGCAAGTGCGTATTTGGTCACGTTCACAAGCATGTTTTCTATAACTCTCCACAGCAGCTGGCCATCGGCCTGAACGTAGGCCTTGCTCATGGTAGGATTGAATACCACCTCAAGGTTGTTGGCTAGGAATTTGTCATCAAACTCTGCCAATGACTGGTTCATCATGGAAACCATTTCGATACGGTCCATGCGAACAGGCAGGTCGCCGCTTGAAGCCTTGGCAGCCTCGAATAGATCCTCTGTCAGCTTTTGGAGACGTCTTGTTTTTTCATCTATAATGTCCAGATATTCAGGGGCATGCACGCTGTCAAGTCCCTCTGTTCTCATAAGGTCAACATAGGTTATCATTGATGTGAGCGGTGTCTTAATGTCATGTGATACGTTGGAAATCAGCTCTGTCTTGAGTCGCTGGTTCTTCAGCTCGTTCTGAACTGCAATGCTTGAAGCTTCAGAAATTTCGTTGATTTCCTGTGCCAGTCTATCAAGCTCTCCGTTTCCCTTAGTAGGAATTTTGTAGTTTAGATTGCCGCTGGCAACCTCGCTGACGCCGTTCTTAATGGCATTATATTTTTTGCAGGCTCTAGGTACAAAGACAAAGATTACTATTAATACCAGCACTGCACCTACTATTGTGGCTGACATTAGGCAACCAATTACTGCAATCAGCATTACCTTCCAAAATACGTTGTCGCTCTCTTGAACTGTTCTGATTATAAAGAGTATCAGGCCGCCGACAATGGAATTTCTCCAAAACTGCCCTGCCCTGACCTTCTTTATCAGTGATACTATCAACGCTATTCCCACACCGAAGCAAACTGCAGCACCTAGAATTAGGAATAGCACCTCAACCCATTCTGGTGAAAATCCGTAATCTGTATATCCAGTACCATAACCGTACATATTTTCAAAGGCTTCGATAACCGGTTTGCCCAGATTTTCCCCATCGACTATTTGTTCTAAGACAAACAGGGATGATATGTTGTACTCATACCATAATATTGTAAGCCCTACCACTCCTGCTCCAGCAAGAACAAGCAATACTAACTGAATTTCGGCAAAGATTTTATCAAACCAACTGATTATGATATTGCCATCTTCGTCACGCTTACCGCAGGACACAAGCAAATATACCAATGTTGCCAGGAAGCCTACGCCTCCTAGTATAATGTAAATCCAGTAAAGTGATATTTGATGCCCTGCTCTTTCGGCAATGTTCTCAAGCCAGGCTTGTATTTCAGGCATCAACCCTTCCTCCGTATTTGGCATATTGGAAATGTCGTAGCACATACTCAGAAGTACGATTGACATTGTCACAACTACTGCAAATATGATGCAAAAGCCAAAGGCCGTGAAGTAGGCCGCTTTATTATTTAATGTCTTTATTTTTGTGTTCACTGTTTTCCCCTCTCTTTACTAAATCTTCTCGATCTTGTAGCCGATTCCCCAAACGACCTTTAGATATCTCGGATTTTTCGGGTCTATTTCTATTTTTTCTCTTATCCTTCTAATG
>DATESI010000141.1:0-7371 GCA_035270905.1 Anaerovoracaceae bacterium | reverse complement strand
TTTAAGATGCGTTTTTATAATTCAGATGGAAGCCTGGGCGAAATGTGCGGTAACGGTGCTAGATGCATTGCACGCTATGGCTACGAAAACGACCTTGCAGGCAATGTCCAAAAGATTGAAACAACAGCAGGCATGGTAATAGGATATAGATTAGATACAAGAAAATATAAGGTTAAACTAAATGACATATCCAGAATGGATTTGGATTTGGATATTGATGTGGATGGCAAGAAATATACAGTTTCCTATGTTGAATTAGGAAACCCAGGAATCCCTCACGCAGTGGTTTACATTGAGGGACTTGCAGATGCAGACAGAGATGAGCTCTTTGAACTGGGAAGAAAGCTAAGATATCACAAGCATTTCGAGAAGGGTGCTAATGTTAACTTCTACGATATAGTCGGTGAAGACCAGGTTGTGGAGCTGACCTACGAGAGAGGTGTTGAAGATTTCACCCTAGCCTGCGGCACAGGAACAGGTTCAGTAGTTTCAGTACTAACCCAGCAAAGGAAGGTAAGCGGCAATGATGTTAAGGTAAGCGTACCTGGCGGAGAACTGATGATAGATATTATCAAGGATGGCAAGGATATAAAGGACATCTTCCTTATTGGGCCTACGAATATTGTCGCAGAGGGCGAAATCCTCGACGAAGACTTATAGAATAATTGGTGAGACCACACCATATAACAGAAGAAAAAGGGGGACACAATAAATGAAAATTTTTATCTCAGCAGACCTAGAGGGCGTTAACGGCGTCGTATCTCCGGCGGATATTATTCCAGGAGAGCTAGGCTACCAAGATTCAAGAATACGTATGACAGAGGAAATTAATACAGTTACGGATGTTCTCTTCTGCGAGGGTGCAGAGGAGGTTCTTGTGTGCGATTCCCACGAGGTTTCACAAAATGTAAGAATTGACCTTTTAGATGAAAGAATTACCCTAATTAAGGGAGATACAAGAGCTCACTCAATGGTTCACGGTATCGACAGCACATATGACGGACTAATTCTACTTGGACATCATGCAATGTTCGGAACCCCTAAGGCTGTTCTTGATCATACCTATGACCCAATTATGATTAGAGAGCTTAAGGTTAACGATATGGCATGCGGAGAGGTTGGAATCAGTGCGTTGTTCGCAGCAGAGCAGGGAGTTCCATTCATAATGACATCGGGAGACGATGCCCTATCCAAAGAAGCCAAAGCACTGGATCCAGAGGTTGAGGTTGCCGTAGTCAAGAAAGCCGAAGGCAGGTATTGTGCTAGGTGCCTTCCAAAGAAGGAGAGCCACGAGGTGCTGAGAGAAACCGCAAGAAAGGCAATTCAAGGCATAAGTAGCAGGAAGTGCATTGAAGTTCCTAAGGAGATAATGCTTGAGGTAACCTTCCAGCAGACCTGCATGGCAGATGGTGCAGAGCGAGTTAAGGGAGTCAAGAGAGTTGGCCCAATGACAGTAACATATAAGTGCCAATCCATGAAAGAGTATATGGAAATGCGACAGGTAATCTTCCGCGCCGCAGCAGGGTTCTACGATTCGAGATTCTAAAAAACAGCAAAAATAACAAACAATAACGGGCATCCTGAAGTGGATGCCCGTTTTGTAAATTTAAATCCTAAATAGTTACATTTAAAGGTTTCTATAGCTTTTTAATTTCATCCTCACTAAGGCCGGTAATCTCGCTAATCATTCGATGATATTCTTTTTCGTCTTCTGTTATTTCTCTTATATCCTTATGCAAGCCGACTTACTAGCTTGCCTTCTTTAACTTTGCTTCTGGTTCTCTTGGCAACCTGAATAGTGGAATGTATTTGTCTGCTCCTGTTATGGTGAGAATTAGCATGGAAAATACGGCAATCCATGCCAAGTAGTTATGTGTAATGATTGACATGACATCAAAGTCAAAGAGTGGATATACTGCCGTTGCAATTCCAACATAGAATACCATATAGCAATGCCAAGGAATGAGTTGGGATCCATACACACCCATTGCATCTGATAGAGCTGCGTTTCTCAGTTTCAGCTTATACATTTCATCTTCACTTGCATCAATATTCTCTTCTACGATGCCCTTAATGATTGGTCCGCAGGTTACAATCTGAGCCATTTCATCAGAAAGGCATGCGTTGCCTATGACGCAAAAGATACCATTGCAGAACAGTAGTTGCTTGACGCTTCGTGAAATCTTGACTATCAGCTTGGATAGAGGCTCGAAAGCATGAATACTTGCCATTACGCCACCAAAGGCTGATACCCACATCATTACTTGGATTGCCCATGAACCTGCATCAGCGAATCCGCCTACAACAAGTTCAATAAATCCCATGGTGCTATCCACCGTTCCTGCCAGGTTCCCCAGAATATATGCAGCCACAATTCCGCTGAAGATGCATACAAAGGTATTGCACCCCCATACTGCCAGACCGACAACGAGAACCAGCGGAATAATCATATAATACGGAACCGTGCTTTCCACCTGCCGCAAAAGATCTACTGCCACTGGTCTTTCTGCTTCTAGTACCGTCCATACATTTTCGGGCAAGGTACCTATTACATTAGATGCATCTACTGTTTCCATGCTAAGCCCTTGCCCTGTTGCCACTCCTAGAGTAACAATTCCAGCAAGTATCAAGCACAAAAGTGACCACACCCCTTGATGCCTAATTCGATCGATTACTTCTACTCCTTGGATTCCAGATGAAACGATGGTAGTATCAGAGATTAGACCGATATTATCACCGAAGCAGGCTCCCCCAGCACAAGCAGCCAGAGTAAGTACAACGTCACCCTCTACAATATGGTTTAGCCATAGGAATATAGGGACACAGGCCGCAAAGGTTCCCCAAGAGGTTCCAGTTGCCACAGATAGAACTGCTGTTACAGCGAGGGCAACCACTGCCACAGTTCTTGCATTTACTCCAAGAGCAAGGGCAATGTTTACAACGGACGCTCCAACGCCTGTTGCCATGAATACATTAGCCATTGCATATGCGAAGAGCAATATGAACATGGCCATAACAACTTCCTTAACATTATCTATAGCGGCATTTAGGCTATCCTTAAACTTGGCTTTCTCCGTTATGGCGGCGACGATAAATGCCACTACCAGAGCTGCAGGTGCCGATACCAGAATATCAAATCCCGATATCATCATCGCCGCAAGTACAATTACTGGAATGAACTTAATCACTCCTTTAACAACAATCATAAAAAGTCCTCCTTATAATAAATCCGCAAATCATTGTAATTTAACTTATTATTATAAGGAGGCATATATACCATTATTCTTCAGTTTTAGCCCTTAATGTACTTGTGTCAAGAGTTTGTTAACTAAAATACTGTAATTTCTCCGTTGGCAATGAGAATTACTGAGATAACGAATCCTATGAACAGCACCACCAGTGTGAAGAAATCTGTAGGTGAATTGAGTATCTTCTTGTGACGTTCCATCTTAGCCCAAATATATAGGCCGATTCCAGGGCCGTATAGAAGGGCAGAGATTAAAATGTTTTGTATTCCTGTTGAAGTCAGCATCCATGCGCCGTAAAGTGAGCCTATAATGGCGGCAGCCCAAACACTCACCGACGGGGAATTACCCTTGCCGAGGGCGGCTTGGCCGCCTGAGCCGTCTGCTGACCCCGAAACCCCGGACGCACCCGTGGTGCGGACTTTCATAGTAGAACTCGCGGAGCGTCTTTTCCCGCGAAACCCCTTGGCCAGGATTGTCAGTTTGAGGCAGTAAAGGGCGGACAGGAAGAAGGGTATCATTATGGCGCTGGTGGACAGGGTGTAGCATATTTGGTAGGTGGATTCTTGGAAGTATACGATTATGAGGAAAACTTGAACTATGGCGGTGGTTGTCAGGAGTGATGCTACGGGTGCACCGTTTTTGTTTTCGCGGGCTAGGAATCTTGGGAAGCAGCCCAGCTTGGCAGGGGCGTAGGCGCAGTCGGCGGTGAGGATGGTGTAGGAGAACATGGCTCCGCCAATTGAGATGATTACGCCGATATTAATGAGTATGCTGCCCCATGGTCCCACTATGCTTGCAAGGAGTCCTGCCATAGGAGGGTTGGGGAGGGCCGCAAGCTCTGCCCGTGGCATAACACCCATGCTGAGGAGGGAAATTGCGACATAAAGGATGAGGAGGCTCAAGAATGAGATTCCCGTCGCCCTGCCAGCAATTTGGGTGTTTCTCGCACGTCCTGAGATGACAACGGCACCCTCGATTCCAGTGAAAATCCAAACGGTGGTGTAGGTGGTTTGGAGGATTTGTTGGCCCAAGGTCATTCCTGTATCCCGGCCCATGAAATTGCCCATGAAGATATCAAAATCAAAGGCTCCAAGGAAGATGAGCACCACTATGAAAACTATAATTGGAATTAGCTTGGCCATTACAATGACTGCGTTGATGGTAACTGCCTCTTGAACGCCGCCTAGAATGAAGAGGGTGAAAAGCCATAAAATGGCTGAGGCGCATATTATTGAAAAAAGATTGTTACCATCGCCAAAGATTGCGAAGAATTGGCCGATTGCTGCGAAGAGGAGGGTTGCAAAGGAAACCTGTGAAAGCATGGCACTGAGCCAATATCCCCAGGCGGAATTAAATCCGATGTACTCGCCGAAGCCCTCGCGAGCGTAGCTAAAGATGCCGCTTTGGAGGTCAGGTCTAACAACGCTAAGTCTATAAAAGCACATGGCAAGACCGTACATTCCAACTCCCGCAATTGTCCAGCCGATGAGAACCGCAAGGGTTCCTGCACCGTTTGCGGCAAGGTCTGTCGAAACGCTGAACACACCGCTTGCCAGGGTTGTACCTATGGCGAAGGCGGTAAGCTTGAAGAGCCCCAACCCGCTGGGATTATCCAGAGTAAGGGCTGCTGTAGTATTTTGATTATCATTTTTTTTCATAAAAATAAGTCCTTCCTGCTAAATAATATTAATATAAGCAGAAAGGACTTGTTTAATACATTGATAAATTTAATTTTGATTTTGTGTCTAGGGTTGATTTTAAATCCAAAGCGGATTTTACAGCAGTGGTAGCTTGTGAAGGATAATAGTGAATATTATCATACCAAACAGTGCGAAGGGATAGGTTGCACCATATCCTGCACCTGGGTCATCGCTTCCAACGGCTTCTGTTGCAGCTCCAAGACCAGGAGTTGATGTCATACCGCCGCAGATAGCACCTGATAGCATAATCCAGTTAATCTTGAAGGCGTAACGGCCTACAAGGAATCCAACAAGTACTGCCACGATTCCAATTACTAGGGATACAGCTGCAAGAGTTGCACCAGATGAGAACAACGCGTTGATTGCCCCATATCCGTAGTTAAGACCAACGATTGCAAGGAAGAAGGCAAGGCCAAGCTCTCTTATAACCGATAATGTCTTGGTATCCATTCTGAAGGATAGACCGCCGATTTTGCCGATATATCCAAGGACTAGGGAAGCAATTAGGACTCCGCCTGTGGATTCAAGACTTACATATCCAAGTGGCCCCATATAAATTCCCAGAGAACCGAACAGATAACCTACGAAGCACACAATAGCAAATGAAATGATGCTAAATGGTGTGGTTGGAATCTGCTTAACGCCCGAGGTGTCTCTTGCCATGGACATTTCTTGAAGATATTTTTTCTTTTCTTCTTCTACATCAAATTTGAAAATAATGTTGAGGAAGTTTACTGCAAGTATAACTACTATTACTCCGAATGGATAACCAACGGCGTGGCCCATTCCGACCTGGCCTGTTGCGTTGGCAATGAAGGTTTCTCTCATGGCAGGAGTAAGCTCCTTAACATCCTCAACCTTCAAATCATATTCGTCGCTCAAATTTAAAACATGGAGGACAGCTTCCTTGTCTGTATCATTGTTGGTGGCATAGTTGTCCGCAAGATCCTCTGCGTGACCCTCTGCTGTTTCAAGAGCTGAGGCAAGACCAGGGGAACTTGTCATTGCACCGGTATAAACTCCGGCAACTGCATATGCGTTAGTATCCTTAATTACAGCTGTTGCTGCATATGTAACGCCAGCACCTACAAAGGTAATCAACAGACCAAGTACAATAAACTTGGCACCGTATTTTCTTATTACAATTCCTAGATCCTTAGCTGCAAGTAATCCAACGGCTGCAACGAAGATTATAAGTGAGGTAGAGAAGAAGTATTGATTGATAACCTTCATTCCGTTTGCCTCGAAGATTTTGGCAGCTGCTGCATAGCCTGCTGCTTCCTCATCACCGGCAGTGTAAATGCCGTTAGCGTATTTGTATATCAACCAGCCTATCAAAAGGCCTACAAACAATGCACCGGATGTTCCGAAGCTGAATTTGCCGAATTTAATCTTTCCGAACAAAAGACCAACTGCAATTGTTATGAACATTAGTACGAATGGGTTGAGCATTAGGCTCACCACATCAAAATGAATTAAACTCATTGTGTCCTCCTATTGTTAAATGTTTTTCAAAGTCTCCAATAATTATATACTAATGAAAATGGGTTTCAACCCCAAATGGGCAATTGAAAACAAATAAAATTGTTCAATTTTTGTATATTGCTAACCTGCTTTAATCGGCTAAATTGCAACAAATGTAAAGGATAAAAGAGTTGCCTCCAGATGCCTTGCATGTTATTATAGAGATAGCTTACAGGAGAGGAAAAACATATGACATTAACTCTTATTACAATAATAAAATGTTTGGCAGCCATACTCGTAGCCCTATTCGCCGGTAACGGTGCTGTCTACTTTTTTAATAAAATGCCGGGGAAGTGGCTGGTGGATTATGGACAGGAGCCTGACGAAGAGCTGGCACATCCAACAGTGCAACGCATCAGAAGCTACCCGTGGAAGTATGTTTTCACCATATTTTTTGTCATTATTGCCATCAAAATGGTAATGTGGGATTATAGATTTGCAGCGGCAGCAATTATTGCTGTGTGGACCCTTCTTGAAATGTCCATTGCGGATATTAAATATCGCATTGTGCCAGACCAACTCATTATGGTGTTAGCCGTATCGGCCCTGGGGTTCATTCCCTTTCATAACAGCTGGAAGGATTGTATCTTCGGAGCACTTATTGGCTTTGGAGTAATGTTTCTAGTTGCACTCATTGGCAAGCTCGCCTATAAGAAGGAAGCCCTAGGCGGCGGCGACATTAAGCTCTTTGCGGCACTTGGTCTTGTGCTTGGTGTGGGTGGCGTAATTGGAGTCTTTATCATGTCAACAATTCTTAGTGCGGCTCACTTTGTAATTCTTCTGATTATGAAAAAGATAAAAAAGGACGATACTATGCCTATGGTGCCTTACATTGCAGCTGCCGCAACAATATATTTAGTCTTACTTTGGACCTATGGACAGGTGATTTATTTATAGGC
>DATESI010000140.1:0-4039 GCA_035270905.1 Anaerovoracaceae bacterium | reverse complement strand
ATAACACTCTTTGGCCATATTTACAGCATCTTTGGGATTTCTTAGAGTTATACATCTCCCTCCGCAGGCCGTAAGCCTTGCAGCTAAGTCCTTGGCAACCATTTTGCGTGGGTTGTCTGGCTCCGTTGCAACGAAGTCCTTGGTCACTCCCCCGAAGATTTCCACAATGCTATCAACGTCCTTGTCCGCAAGAACTCCCACTACCATGAGGATTTTTTTCTCAGGAAATTGCTTCGCAATGGTTTCACGCAAGGCCCGTGCTCCGTCGGGGTTGTGTGCTCCGTCGATAATCACGTAGGGGTCTTTTTTCATAATTTCAAACCGTCCGATTTGCTTGGCTTTTTTCATTCCCTTGTAGATTGCATCGTCAGTAAGTTTGACTTTATCCTCTTGCATCATAAGAGTAACAGCCGTAAGAGCTGCCATTGCATTCCTGACCTGATGCTCTCCTATCATAGCAATCTCTATGCTTTGGTACATCTTGCCTAGAATCTCGGTTGAAAATATGCACCCCTCAAGAGTTTGTCTTTCCACCTTATATGAAGTCTCAGTGCTGTCATAGTATGGGGCACTAAGCTCACCTGCCCTTGCAGCAATTACACCCTTGGCATCATCATTATCTGCACCCGAAACCACCGGGCATCCATCCTTGATGATGCCCGCTTTTTCTGCGGCAATCTTGGCAATGGTATCACCTAGCCTGTCCGTATGGTCTAGGGAAATAGATCCGATTATGCAAGCCAGCGGCTTTTTTACTACGTTTGTAGAATCGCCCCTGCCTCCAAGACCAACCTCAAGAACCGCATAATCACAGTTTTTTTCTTTGAAATATAGCAGTGCAACAGCAGTAATTACCTCAAACTCCGTCGGAGAATCATTGCCCGCTGCTATCATTTCGTCCACCTTGGCAAGAACTATCTTGGTGTACTTATCCAAATCTTCATTGGAAATATACCTTCCGTCAAACTCGATTCGCTCGTTAAAAACTTCCAAATATGGTGACGTGTAAAGTCCCGTCTTGTATCCTCCCGCCTGCAAAACCTCGTATACATACTTGCATATAGAGCCCTTGCCGTTGGTTCCTGCCACATGAATTACCTTAAGGTCGTCCTGGGGATTGCCAAGAAGCTCAAGGAGAACTGTCATTCTCTCAAGCCCCAGTATGCTTCCAAATCGCTGAAATTCATGTATTTTATCTATTGCTTCCATTTATTTTCCTATCTTCTTGCTTACAGTCTCTAGCTGAGCTGCTACCTTAGCAAGCATATCCTCGTATTTTACCTGTTTTTCCTTTTCTTCTGCAATAACCTTCTCAGGTGCCTTGGCAACGAAGCCCTGGTTGCTAAGCTTGCCCTTTACTCTGGCAACCTCGCCTTCCAGTCTTTTCTTTTCCTTAGTCAATCTGTCAAACTCGGCATTGTAATCTACTAGGTCATCAAGTGGAATGTAGATTTCTACGCCGTCGATTACTGCTGACATAACCTCCTCAGGAACATCCTTCTTGTCAGTTATGAAGTTGATGTCAGTAATGTTTGCAAGTGACATTATATATCTTTCGCCTGCACGTACAGCATCCATCTTGCCCGCCTCTGCCAGAATAACTGCTCGAAGCTTTTTGCTAGGTGCCGCCTCTGCTTCAGCTCTAATGTTTCTGATGGCTCTGATTGCTTCCATTGCAACCTCAAGTCTTTCTTCTTCAGCAGGGAAGCATCTCTTCTCGCTAAACTCTGGCCAACTTGCCTTAATCAAGTAACATTCAGGGTTTCCTTCCTTCTCGCAGTCTGAGTGTGGTAAGAAGCTCCAAATTTCTTCTGTGATAAACGGCATGAATGGGTGAAGCATTTCAAGCATGTTCTTAAGAACCATTACAAGAACGAATCTTACTACCTTCTTGTCCTCCTCATCATCTCCCCATAGTCTTGCCTTAACAAGCTCAATATACCAGTCGCAGTACTCATTCCAAATAAGCTCGTAAACTCGCTGACCTGCAAGTGCAAGGTCGAACTTATCAAGGGCCTTGGTAACATAGTCAACTGCATCGTTAACTCTTGCAATCATCCACTTGTCCTCGTCCTTAAGTGGAATGTTTGCAAAGTTAGTTGTATCTCCGCATGCCATTCCGCAGCAATCTTCGCAGCACTTAGCCATTTCCTTGAAGTTGCCTTCCTCGTCCTGAAGATTCATGATTACGAATCTTGATGCGTTCCATAGTTTGTTTGCAAAGTTCCTCGATGACTCAAGCTTATCAAGCTTAAATCTCATATCGTTACCAGGTGTAATACCTGTTGTAAGCATAAATCTAAGAGCATCTGCTCCGTATTGGTCGATTACTTCAAGTGGGTCAATGCCGTTGCCTAGTGACTTACTCATCTTGCGGCCTTCTGCATCTCTTACTAGTCCGTGAACATATACATATTTGAACGGTGTTTCTCCCATAGCCTCAAAGCCTGAGAATACCATCCTAACTACCCAGAAGAATATGATGTCATATCCTGTTACCAGTACATCTGTAGGATAGAAGTATTCCAAATCCTCTGTCTTATCAGGCCAGCCAAGGGTTGAGAATGGCCATAATGCTGATGAGAACCAAGTATCCAGAACGTCCTCGTCCTGCTTAAGATTAGTGCTTCCGCACTTGGTGCACTTATGTGGCTCGTCCATTGCAACAACAATTTCGCCGCAATCCTGGCAATACCATGCAGGGATTCTGTGTCCCCACCATAGCTGTCTTGAGATACACCAGTCTCTGATTTCCTCTAGCCAATGAAGATATGTCTTTTCGAATCTATCAGGAACATGCTCAAGGTCGCCCTTCTTAGCCGCTTCGATTGCTGGCTTAGCAAGGTCCTCCATCTTAACGAACCACTGATCAGAAATCATTGGCTCAATTACTGTATGGCATCTGTAACACTCTCCGATAGGAATAACCTTTTCCTCGGTCTTAACTAGATATCCTGCTTCTTCGAGGTCCTTAACCCATGCCTTACGACATTCGTATCTATCCATGCCCTCGTACTTGCCTGCAAGGCTATTCATGGTTGCATCAAGGTTAATGCATGAAATTACCTCTAGGTCGTGTCTTGCTCCAACCTCAAAGTCGTTAGGGTCGTGAGCCGGTGTAATTTTAACTGCACCAGTACCCTTTTCTGGGTCTGGATAAATATCTGCAATGATTGGAATTTCCTTGCCTACTAGTGGAAGGATAACCTTCTTGCCAATCATATCCTTATATCTTGCATCTGATGGATGAACTGCAATAGCAACATCTCCGAACATGGTTTCTGGTCTTGATGTAGCAACTATCATATCTTCCCCGCCATCTGCCGCGGGATATCTGAAGTACCAGTATAGGCCATTCTTATCCTCATGCTCTACCTCAGCATCAGAAAGTGATGTTCCGCACTGCGGACACCAGTTGATGAGTCTGTTGCCTCTATAAATCAGACCCTTTTCGTATAGTTTAACGAAGAAGGCTCTTACTGCCTTGTTGCAGCCTTCATCCATGGTGAATCTTTCTCTCTCCCAGTCGCAGGAGTCGCCAAGCTTACGACATTGACGAGTAATTCTTCCGCCATACTCCTTCTTCCATTCCCATGCACGTTTTAGGAATTCCTCTCTGCCAAGATCCTCTTTTTCTAGTCCTTCGTCTGCTCTAATTTTTTCTACAACCTTTACTTCTGTTGCAATACTTGCATGGTCGCTTCCTGGTAGCCAAAGGGCGCTGAAGCCCTCCATTCTCTTCCATCTTGTAAGAACATCCTGCAATGTTTGGTCAAGGGCATGGCCCATGTGCAGCTGCCCTGTAATGTTTGGAGGTGGCATCACAATAGTGAAAGGCTTCTTGTCCTTATCAACCTCTGCTCTAAATGCTCCGTTCTTCTCCCACATTTCATATATTCTGTCCTCGAAATCCTTGGGATTATATGTTTTTGCTAAGTTTTTCTCCATGTTGTTTTTCTCCTTCACTGCTGTTTCCTGCATAAAAAAACCGCCCTTAAACTTAAGGACGGATATTTCCGCGGTACCACCTTAATTCCTC
>DATESI010000139.1:0-2915 GCA_035270905.1 Anaerovoracaceae bacterium | reverse complement strand
CCTACATACTATCCCAATCCGGCATGGGTTGAGCAGGATCCGGCAGACTACTGGAAGGCAGTTACTGAAACCAGCAAGGCAATAGTCAAGGAAAACAATTTGGAACCTGATGAGATTAAGGGAATTGTATTTTCTACTCAGGCTCAGGGAATAATTCCAATGGATAAGGACGGCAACGTAATTTACAACAATATCACTTGGGTTGATGGACGTGCCCAAACTCAAGCTGAAACTCTAATGAAGAGGGTTGGTGGCAAGAAAATATTCACCATGGTTGCAGGCACACCCATTATGGGTAAGGACTGCATTGCCAAGATTGAGTGGATTAAGGAAGGAAGACCGGACATATACAAGAGAATAAATTTGATTCTTGACGTTAACGGCTATCTCAAATATAAATGCACAGGCAAAATGGTTACGGAGCTATCGGGAGCTTCCTCCTACGGTCTTGACCTTAAGAAAAAGGATTGGCTGTCGGCACTTAAGCTTGTAGGCATCGACATGGAAAAGCTGCCACCACTTGTAAAGAGCATAGATATGGTTGGAGGACTCACAGATGAGGCGGCTGAGGAAATGGGCTTAAGCCCGGGGACTCCGGTCTTCGGAGGCTGCGACGATGTCCAGGCTGCTGCTGTTGGTTCAGGAATGACAGGGGATGGCGACATGCACATCTACCTTGGAACCTCAGCATGGGTTGCAGTTTCCAGCAAAACAGCAGATAAGTTTATGCATGGCGCTGCGGCAATTCAGAGTGCAGACCACGAGATGAACCTTATTGCAGGAATTACTGAGTCAGCAGGTGCCAATATCCAGTGGCTTTGCGACCAATTTTTCGCCAAGGAAAAGGAAGAGTACGGCGAAGGTATATTCAAATATATGGATGAGGTTGTTCAGAGCATTCCACCAGGAAGCGACCATTTGATCTGCACACCGTGGATGCTTGGGGAAAGATGCCCTGTATCATCTACAACCACTCGTGCGACTCTGTTTAATATCAACATGGTTCACACCCGTGAGCATCTGATGCGTTCTGTTTATGAAGGCATTGGATATAATCTTCGCTGGATTATGGAGAACTACGAGAAGGATTACGGCTTCTCCTGCAACGATTTCCGTATCATAGGCGGCGGTGCTCTTGACGACGCATGGATGCAAATCATTGCAGATATTACAGGCAAGGAGTTCTCCGTGGTTAAGGACCCAAGAAATGCCGGCGCTGTTGGCGCGGCAGTGGTTGCCCTCATAGGGCTTGGTGAGCTTGCAGGGTTTGATGAGGCCAAGAACTTCGTCAAGATAGAGAAGCACTATGAACCAGATCCAAAGAACAAGAAAATATATAATGAGCTGTTTAGAAGCTATAAGGATGTATATCACTCCTTAGAGAAGGCTTACAAGACAGCCAATGGTGACAGATTTAGAGGTGACGAATAATGACAAACGATGTGTTTATGATAATGAAAAAATATGGGAAGATGATGGCGGATTTGGAATATCCCCTCGGTGATGGTCCAAGGATTTTTGTGAAGGGAAAGGATTGCTGCTATGCAAGCGTGCCTGGTGCAAACATGGGTGACCTGAAGCAGGAGGATATAACAGAATACAAAATGGATGAGGGTAGCCATAGCCTTGAAGCGGAGTTTTTGATGAACCAAGAGGAGATGCAGGCACTTGTAATTTCCAATACACCATACTGCAGAGAGTGCAGAGTTCTTAACAAGACCGTTGAGGCGGTTCTTGATGATATGGCTCAAATTGTTGGACAGAAGGTGGTAACAGTAAACCACACCCTTGCCGATATCAAAAAGGCCTTGAAACATTCGGAAGGATGCTTCGCTCGTGACAAATATACTATAACTGTAGGAAGAAATCCTTATGAGGCAGTGGTTGCACTTATGGTTTTGGAAAAATCTGCAGAGGTTTTCACTAAAGCAGAAAGGCTCGGTGGAGGCAAAAAAATTCCAAAGATAGAGGCTAAGCTTATGAGGTACATCTATAAGAAAAAATACTCCAAGGCTGAAGAACAGGTAAAAGGGGCGGAGGTGAAAGGATTATGATAAGTGTAGCTGAAAATATACTAAGAGAAGAAGATGCTAGGCAGCAGCTTGTGGAATATGGTAACAAGCTAGTTGCAACAGGCCTAGTTCGTGGTACATGGGGGAACCTTTCCATTAGACTTGACGACAAATACATGCTAGTAACGCCATCGGGACTTGACTACACCAGACTAACAGCAGACGACATGGTTAAGGTGAATATTGAAACATTGGAATACGGCGGCGACCTTAAACCAACCTCCGAAAAGGGGCTTCATGCTATTATTTATAGACTAAGACCTGATGTTGGTGCGGTAATTCACACCCATTCCAAATACTGCTCAATTTTCGCAGCGGCGAGAAAGCCAATGCCTATTATAACAGATAAAGGCAAGGCAGTCTTTGGAGAAGAGATTGCTATTGCAGGCTACGGACTTCCGGGAACTAAGAGCCTAATGAACAATACGGCCAAGGCACTTGGCAAGAACTTCGGTGCAATTATGGCAAACCACGGCATGATATGCTGCGGCAGTGATATTGAAAACACCTTTAGCAACTGCGTGATGCTGGAGGAATGCGGCAAGGCATATATTGAGAAGTAAATATAGTTATTTTATTTAACGAATGTTGTATTGGTGGCAAGCTTGCGTATGCCGCGGCTTCTGAATGGGGTAAACAGGAATCCCAAACCTCTGTTGTAAGCTTTGAAGCCCCAAACTCCGTAAAAGGCGTTTTTGTGCTTTGCCTTTTTGGTGTGTCTACGTTCCGTGCCGCCAAATGAAGAAATTTTTTTTTCCTTGATTGCACGAATCAAATCGTTGTTGCACTTTATTTTTGCATCGAATTCGGTGTAGGCCATACCCACATATTGCTCTACATGAG
>DATESI010000138.1:0-14712 GCA_035270905.1 Anaerovoracaceae bacterium | reverse complement strand
AAAATGTTGTTATGTCATTACAATTTATATCACGTATATAGTTTTCTACTTTAGCCTCGGAGCTAGTGTAATAACCCATTTCTGGTAACGTTGCTTTTACCGTCATTTCATAAATTTGTTCTTCTGATCCTTCTTTTGTATATCGAACCTTTGTATCACCATTACATCTATTGACTAGTACAAATGACTTCTTTTCGTCATCCTTTCTAAACGCTAAGTCGCATGTTTCCTCACCCAATGAATTAACCGTTTTCAAGTTATCAGATACTCTCGTATACGTATTATTATCATTTTTGTATGCAAATACAACTTCCCCTGATGTACTACCCAACTCAATGCTCAGCGATTCTTCTCCATAAAGATCCTCATTCTCCGTTGGAGCGATAATGTTGTTCTCAATTTTTGCATCCTGCAAACTGCCATCTTCTTCTAAATAAAATGCATACAGTTGCCCTACTGTTCCTGCACCCTCGTCCGTTCCAAACGCCACTGTTGGCATGAAGCACACCAGCATGCATATGGACATAAAAATACCTAAAAATTTCCTCATTTGTTTCGCGTCCTTTCTTCTTATAAGTTCAAAAATCAAAAATTAACCCATATGTATTAAGATAGGGTTAGATGCATGTAGGTCTTATTTTTTTCAATCGGACAATCAGATTTTTTGATGACTTCGATGAACAATACGAATCAATCGATATTGATTGGGGAAATCCGGTAGATGAAGAAATATGGTAAAGCAAGGGGATATTATAAAAGAGGCAGGGATACGATTTTGCATTCCCTGCCCTTGGTTTATCTTATGAAATTTGTGAATGTTGCAGGCTCTTGCTCTGGCATAGGAATTCCGGCTTTGGCACCGGCTTCTTTGCACTTGAGGAACCATGCCATATTGCGTGCGAGCACTCTCATGGTTTGCAACCCCTCAATGTCCTGCTTAACTTCCTCTGGGCTGTTACCGTGAACCATATTCCAATACCTTGATGTTATGATTGGCATTTGCGATATACCGAAGTATTTGTTGATTTGATCCCATGTTGCGGTTGTGCCACCTCTGCGGGCTGAGCAAACTACTGCTGCAGGCTTAAGAGAGAAGATGTCAAGTCCGCCGCAAGCATTGGCATAGAAGGCTCTATCCATAAATGATGTAATGGCACCTGATGCTCCTGCGTAATGAACAGGCGTGCCGAAGATGTAACCATCGTAGTCCTTCGCAACGTCAAGAAACTCATTTACCTTGTCGTCAAAGACACACTTGTGTTTTTCTTCGCAGGTTCCGCAGGCGATGCATCCTGATATAGGCTTATTGCCAACCCAAAATATATCTGCTTGGATTCCTTCTTTGGTCAATGTGTCTGCGACTTCCTTCAATGCCGTATAGGTACAACCCTCCTTGTGTGGGCTTCCGTTTACTAATAATACTTTCATAGTCATCCTCCTTTTTAATCAATAGTTTATTGTTGTTGATTCTTGATTCTTTCTGCCTCGGAAATTACATATTCGAAATTATCTTCCTTGAATAAATCGGATGGTTTACCGCCGAATTCGATTAATTTTTCCTTATTCTCTCTTTCCCATTGTCGCTTATCATCATAGTAATATTGTAGGTTTTCTCCTTGCAATGCTTGATTGAGTACCTTGATTGCCTCAGGTTCAACCTTATCCCAACCACCATATAGTTCCAGCATTGCCTTGTCAACCGCTTCGTAGGTTATTGGATTGCCCGCATTACTTTCTTCCATGCATATTCCTATTATATCAGACAAATCTTTTTTGTATATCCTTCCCGCCATTAATTTCATTGCCACCAAATATTCTGCTTTAATTGTTCTAATGACTAATATATTTGCAAATGTCTTGTAATATGAGGAATGTTCCACCAACTTGTAACTATATGATTCAGTTCTCTTAAAATCGGTATTAAGCCAGTCAAATGGAAGATTGTATTTATCGGCAACGGCCGAAATGGCTTCTTTCATGGCTGATGATGCTGAAATAATAGCATCCATATCTGTTGTCATATCCCTAAATCCGTAATTCGCTAAAACTGCCGCTCCACCTATCAATATTATCTCTGCTGGTGTAGTTTTGCCATTTCTTTTTCTAAATTCTTTTCCTAATTCTTTAAGATAGTCATTTAGATTATCCTTTGTAAATTCTGGGGTCTTACTCTTTTCATCTTTAATAGACATTTCGAACCTCACTTTCTATGATATTGTACTTTAGGAATTCTGGTATAGCTTCTCTTTTACATCTCTCATAAATATCAGAGTTTTGATCAATCTTTTTCAGCAAAACAGCGTCCCTCGGATAGATAATCTTTATCATCTTTCCAGTTCGCATCTTGTCATATCTATTGCAGAGGGGAACATTATTGAGCCTGCTAAGGTAATCCACCATTGCCAGTAGATAAAAGCTCTCTGGGTACCATTCTAATTCCCAATAATATTCAATACTCTTGCTCTTCAAAATATCAATAATAAAATCGACGTCGCCCATTCGTTTCACTGCATGACAAATATTACTCTTGAATGCCTCAAAATCAACTCGGTATGGAATTGAATGCTCTTCAATCAAGGTTTCCATGGAAATTCCAAGAGTTTTGGCTAGTTTATACACAATGTCAGCTGAACACTTTTCTATGCTTCGTTTGCCCTTGGCTATTTCTAACATTGTGGTATATGGAATCTTGCTGTCCTTAGCACATTTGTAGACAGACATATTCTTTTGCTCAAGTAATTTGGCTATAGTCATCAGTAGACCTCCTCCCTGTATGTGTTATATAAATTATAACGGTGTGCCGTTATAAAGTCAATGGCAATGTTAGTTATGTTGGCAAAATTCATCAAAATTAAAAATCTGCCAACAACGGACCCGTCATATGACAGAAAATAACCCTGTAAAAGAGCCAAATCAATGAAATGTTGGCAGAATGAGGTGACTTACGAAAATCTGCCAACAAAACCGAAAGAAAATGTTGGCAGATATTTCAAAAAACCGTTTGGGTGCCAACAAACACTTCAAAAGGGTATATAATTGGATGGAAAATGTAAATAAGTGGAAGAAAATGTTGGCAACTTTTTGCCAAAAAAAGAAAACTGCCAACAAGTTGGCAGAATGGACGATTGCAGCGTGCTACGTGCGAGAACGCTTAACCGAAATATCATATCACTTACAGCCGAAGCACTGTCTACGGTCTAAAAGAGCCGGCTCAATCGCCGGCTCTTGGTTTTGCTTATATTATCTGTACAATTTTTTATCTTAGATGTTGCTCAGGGTTGCCTTTGCCCAAGGTGTAACAACCTTAACGCCACCAACTGTCTTCACTCCTCTAATCTTTATTGTCCAAGTATCTGGAGCTAATCCATAATTTGGATCATCAAAGCTATTAGTTCGGCTCCATGTACCCCAAGTTGAGTCTGGATCACTCTTTGGTGACATATCTATTTCATAGTCATTAAACTTTACTCCAGTGCTTGTTTTCCAAGTTGCCTTAACGCCACCGTTGGAGTCGACTGTTCCCTTAATCTTCACTATTTTTGTATTCAAAATCTTTTTCTGGGCTTTAGTAGCCTTTACAAATTTAGCCGTGATTGTCTTACCAACTGCAGCCTTTGAATAAATGATGCCATATGAGTCGTCTGCGTGCTCGCTAACTTTTAGCTTTGTCTTGCCGTTATAAAATCCTTTGAATACATACCCAGCTTTTGGAACAACCTTTACTCCATCTCCACCGACAGTTTCTGTCATTTCAACCTTTTTAAGAACTTTATTGTCGCCCCACTCTTCACGAACTTTGCCACCAGCTGTGCATTTGATTTTCACTTGTACAGATTTAAAAACATTGAAAACCATCTTTTTATACATTGCATTCTCTGGGTTTTTTACAGACATGTATACTTCGTCACCAGCTTCTGCATCATTCTGAGTATAATATCTAGCACTGCCCTCTCCAGCACCACCGCCGTTTGGCCATTCTGTCAAAAATGTTGTTTGTCCATAAGCGTTTCTTTTGAATAATTTCATTTCTGGTTCATCCCAGCTCTCTGATTGGTCTTCATATTCATAATAAAAACCGTACTTTCCTTTTGGAGCTGTAAACTTATAAACTACTGTTTCTCCGCTTACGATGTCCTTCAGAATATCTTGTCCATCTTCGATTGTCTTAGCAGATGCAATCTGAGCCTCTGTTAATGTTGGTTCTTCGCTTCCCTCGTCAGCGAATGCAAGGCTTGGCATGAAGCACATAACCATGCATAGGGATAAAAATAATCCTAATAATTTCTTCATTTTTCTTGTGTCCTTTCTTCTTTTTATATTGTTGGGGTTAAATATCAAAAACTTCCCCTCATAGTATAAGATATATGAAGTCCTATTTTGGTCTTATTTTTTTACAAAAAAACAGGCATATTTTTTTACTGGAGATTCCTGTAAATTATGCCTGTTTGGTTTTGTCTTTAGTTTGGTCTTTAGTTTGGTCTTTGGTTTGGTCTTTAGCCTTTCTCTATGCTAGGGTGGATTGCTGCCTCAAGGCTTACAGTCCAAGTCCTTTGCTAACGTTGGTCATGAAGTCCTGCACGTTGGTTACGATGCCCTTGGCTGCAAGGCTTCCGCGGTCTCCTAGTTTGTTGGCTGCGAACTCTGATGTGTCAACCATGTAAAAATATACTGGACGGATTGTTCCATCAGGTAATACTCTGTAGGTTGGCGTCATGTTGCCTGTTGCAATGGTATGAAGCACTGTTGCCATACCGATAACTGTGGTTGCCTTGCGTACATGGGAACGGATTGCATCCTGTCCCTCGTATGTATGCTCATAAACCTCAGGAAGCGGTCCATCATCACGGATTGAACCGTTGAGGATGAATGGCACATTGTTCTTAACGCATGAGTACATGATTCCGTTGTCTATGTTTTCTTCTTCGATAAACTTGGGAATTGAGCCATATCTATTGATTAGATTTATTGCATCAATATGATTGTAATGACCGTTAAAATGTCCCTCCTGGGTCTTGATGTCCTGCCCTAGGGCTGTCCCAAGAAGTGCACCCTCAAGGTCATGGGTTGCAAGAGCGTTGCCTGCAAGAAGTGCCTGCACATAGCCGCCAGCTACGAGCTTGGAGAAGGCCTCACGGGCACCAGCGTCAAAGGAGCATGCAGGGCCGAGAACCCAAACCACATAGCCACCATTTTCTTTTTCGTGCTTAAGAAGCTCGTAAAGTCTTTCGTAGTCATAGGTAAAGGCTGTCTCTCTGCTTCTGTTTTGACGGAATGCAAAGGCTGAATTGTTGCCCTTCTTTTCTTCCTCGAAGCACTTGGCATGGACATAAATTCCTTCTTCGCAGTCCTCAGTTCTGCCAATGACAACCTTGTCGCCTTTCTTGACATTTCTGAACTCGCGAACGAAAATTTTGCCGTTCTCGAACACTGCCACGCAGTCCATTCTGCTGTCCTCTGCAAGATACCATTTCCCGTCTATTTTGAAATACTCGGGGAAGATTGATGTTGCATGGAAATGATCCGGTACTGACTTGTCATACTCTGTTGCAACAAGGGTTGCATCTGGAGCGTTAACAAACTTGGCTTGTGTGAAATCTGGCTCTATATATTTTGGTAATTTAAACATTATATTCACCTAAGATTGCATGTACCAATAGGCATTGGTTATTTGGCAATCTTTTCTACTCCCATATATTTTTGCAGAACTTCCGGAATAACTACGGAGCCATCTGCCTGCTGATAGTTCTCAAGGATTGCGGCAACTGTTCTACCTACTGCAAGTCCTGAACCATTAAGTGTATGAACGAATTCAGCCTTACCTGTTTCTTCGTTTCTGTATCTGATGTTAGCACGTCTTGCCTGGAAATCCTCAAAGTTACTGCATGAAGAAATCTCAACATATCTGCCGTAGCTTGGCATCCAAACCTCGATGTCGTATGTCATTGCTGATGAGAAACCTAGGTCGCCTGAACTTAGTCTAACTACTCTGTAAGGAATCTTCAAAAGCTTCAATACTTCTTCTGCATCTGCAGTCAGCTTTTCTAGCTCGTCGTATGAGCCCTCTGGCTTAACGAACTTAACCAGCTCAACCTTATTGAACTGATGCTGTCTGATTAGGCCTCTTGTATCACGACCTGCTGAACCGGCTTCTGCTCTGAAGCATGGTGTGTATGCAGTGTAGTAAACAGGAAGCTCTGATTCTGGCATAATTTCGCCGCCTCTAAGGTTAGTTACCGGAACCTCTGCAGTCGGAATCAGGAAGAAGTCCTTCTGCGGAATGTAGAACATGTCCTCTTCGAACTTAGGAAGCTGACCTGTTCCTGTCATTGCTGCTCTGTTAACCATGAATGGTGGCAGGATTTCTGTATAATCCTGTTCTATTGTATGAAGGTCAAGCATGAATGAGATTACTGATCTTTCAAGTCTTGCCCCAAGTCCCTTATATACTGTAAATCTAGTTCCGCTGATTTTGGCAGCTCTCTCAAAGTCGAGAATATCAAGATTCTCGCCGATATCCCAGTGAGCCTTAGGTTCGAAGTCGAACTTGGTTGGCTCGCTGAACTTACGTAGCTCTACGTTATCCTGATCGTCGTCGCCCTTAGGAACGTCCTTGTAGGGTGTATTTGGAACATTTAGAATTGCATCCTTCAGGTTTGCCTCAATCTCGCTAAGCTTGCCATCAAGCTCCTTGATGTCTGCCGAAAGCTCCTTCATCTCTGCCATGATAGCAGTGGTGTCCTTGCCTTCCTTCTTAAGCTTCGGGATTTCCTTGGAAACCGCGTTCTGCTTGCTCTTCATTGCTTCAACCTCAGCAAGCACTTCTCTTCTCTTGATGTCGAGATCACGGACGTTGCCAATGCCGAAATCTCCCTTTCCTCTAAATTCGACGCGAGCCTTAACCTGGTCGAAATCTTCTCTTATTCTTTTGATGTCTAACATGACTCTCTCCTAAAGTAAATTCTTTTTGTATCTAATATATAATGCGGTAAGCTGGCTAAGCTTTGACTGTATTTCAATCTGCAGGTCTGATGCTAGGTCGAACTTGCCCTCATCAAGAGCATCCTTGGCTCTTGTTAGCAAGCACTTTTCGTTGATTGAATCCTTACCGATATAGTGTCTCAGCTTGTTGATTTCTATCCAGTTCTTCACATCATAGTCGGAATAGTCTTCCTCGTTATGACACTTGACGCACTCACGAACAACATCCATGGTCTGCGGGATGATGCGGTCATGAAGCTCTGTCTTCCACTCGGACAAAACCTGTTCCTTGTAGGACGCAAGTACCTTCTCTGGCATTACGTCGCCGTCCTTGAGAATATTCATCTTCTCAGGATACTTGTCGAAGGCACAGAGGTTTTCCCAAACTGTAGCTGGTGCCACGCCGAAGTGATGATTTCTTTCCTCTGGGGTGTACTCTTCGAATACATTTTTTTCACTTCTATATTGTCTATCTTCTTCCAAGTAAAAATCGGCTGTGCCGCATTTCTTGGAAATGGAGACCTCTAGCTCTGCAGGGGTCTTTTCCTCTGCTAGGACTGCTCTTACGCCGTCTAGGGCTGCAAGATATGAAGCCGCAAGCACTAGGTATGTATTGCTCTTAGGGTTCGGCGAACGAAGCTCAAATCTTGTGGACATCGGATTGTTAATATCACGGATAAGTCCCACAAGAACGGTTCTGTTTCTTGACGGTTCAAGAACGCCCTTGCCTAGAGATGTTACGATACAAATCGGTGCTTCATAGCCTGGTTTCAATCTATCGAAGGCTTCGTTGGTTGCACTTACGAATGGATTGATTATTTCATAATTTTTGAGTATTCCCATAAGTGCTCCGAAGCCTATTGGACTCATGAAGTCCTTGGTCATGTCCTTCGGTGCAAACAGGCTTACCATCTTGCCGGACTTGAGCTTAGCTGCAAGACCGATGTGGGTATGCTTGCCGCTTCCTGCAACCTTTTCCATTGGCTTAGCTACGAATGTAACATCAAGGCCGTACTTGGTGAATACGTCTCTTACAACATACTTAACCTGGTTTTCGTTGTCGGCAGCCTGCAAGGCATCTGCATATTTCCAATCGATTTCGAGCTGTTCCATGATATGGTCGTAGTTGCCGGAATGTCCAAGCTTAGCCTTGACTCCTCCGACTTCCTTATGACCCATTTCTACCTCGAAACCGTATCTATCGAGAATCATTAGGGTTTCTTCAAGGGCTGTTCTAACAGGACCGATTGTCCTCTTCCAGTACTGCTCCTTGAGAACCTGTGCTGTTGATAATTGCTCTCTATCTGCCTTATCATCAGGTGTCTTAACCCAAAATTCCAGCTCTGTAGCACTTGTTATCACCAGCTCGTCAATGTCATCTGCACTTTCAGCACCTTCAATGTACTCGAAGGCGTATGGGTGCTTTTTCAATTCTTCCATTAACTTAACCTTGAAATCTCTGATAGCGTCTCGGAGCACTACTCTCGAGCCGCACTCAAAGCTTTCGTTATGTATTAGGCATGACGGTATTCTGAGGGTTCCCACAGGCAAACCGCATTTGGGATCTATAAAGTTATAGTTATAGTCCACATACCAATTAACTCCAAGGTCAGGAATGATATCTACCTTTGCATTGTTCAAATCTGCAATCTTAGGTAGTGCTACACTGGATCCATCTGTTTGAACGCCCTTTGCAAGCATGTTGTCCATATCTTCAATGAATACCTTGATTGGAATTTTCTCGTCTGTATCATGACCGCCGATATCAATTCCTACAAGGGAGACGAATTGGACTTCAGGATGCTCCTTTAGTGTTTTGGTTATTTCCTCTGCGGAATGGTTCCCGGCAGGAATATTGAATAACATCCTATCTAAATCAAACTCCAGCATAATCTTCCTCCTTATTTTTTCTTTTCTCATACTTAATTGCTTTTGGGACATCCAATTAAGAATGTCCCAAAAGCTTATCATTTTATTATTTTAATAATTGTACGTGCTATTGCACTAACCCAGGTTACTGAGCCTGATTGCTCTGTAATCTGTTCAAGTAGTTCTCAAGCTGTGAAATATATTCGCCATAGCTAGCCCAATCGCCGCTCTTCTGTGCTGTTTCAGCCTTGTTATATGCTTCAACTGCCTGTGCGATTAGTTCTGTCTGTGACATTCCTGCGCTCTGCGAAACGCTCTGGTCTCCAATGCTTGGAGTACTTGTTCCAGCAGCACCCTCACCAAACAGTGATTCAAGTGCTTCGCCAAGAGTTGCTTCGTATGCAATCTGATCGTCGTATGCTACGATTACTCTCTTAACTTCTGGGATAGCCTGGTTAGAAGCTTCCAAGTAAACCGGTTCTACATACAGAAGTGATGTTTCGATAGGAATTACGAAAATGTTACCTCTGCTGTATGATGAACCTGATGAACTCCACAATGAGAAGTCCTGAGAAATCTGAGTGTTCTGGTCAATCTGTGCTTCTATCTGCATAGGACCATAAACTGTCTTATTCTTAGGGAATTGGTAAAGTACCAAATTGCCATATTCTTCTCCATCATTTCGAGCTACTAGCAATGCAGTCATATTCTGCTTTGATCTAGGAGTATAAGGTATTGAACTGATAAACTCTGCACTCTTTTCTCCTGGTAGCTTAACGATGTAGTAGTTAGGTGTCATTGCCTGCTGTTCCTTACCATAAATCTCGTTAGCGATGTCCCATGAGTCCTCGTTCTGATAGAATACCTTAACGTCTTCCATGTGGTAACGGCTATAGATATTAGCCTGAATCTGGAATAATGTGTTAGGGTATCTTATATGTGACTTGAGTCCTTCTGGCATCTGATCTGCTGACTTGAATAGCTTAGGATAAATCTTCTGCATAGTCATTGCCATTGGATCATCTTCATCAACGATGTAGAAGCTTACATCACCATTGTATGCATCAACAACTACCTTTACGGAGTTTCTGATGTAGTTGGTTCCACCAATCTTGCCATCAAATGGTTCAGCATATGGATAATATGAACTTGTTGTATAAGCATCCATCATCCAATATAGCTTACCATCTACGGTAACGATATATGGGTCTTCTTCATAGCTTAGATAAGGCATAATTGTCTTAACTCTATCTATTACGTTTCTATGAATTACAATCTTGGAGTCGCCAGTAATATTGGATGAAACCAATAGCTTCAAGCTGCCTTCTCTGATTGCGAACATTATCCTGTTAAGGAAGTTCATCTTGATTCCGGCCTTGCCCTGATACTGAGCATACTTGTTGCTGTCTCCATCAGGATAGTCGAATTCATCTTCATCAGTATTAACTAGGATATAGTCATTGGTTAATTCACCAAAGTAAATTTCTGATCTGTTTATTGACGCAATCTCATCAACTCTTGATTCAGGCGGGATGTTCTTAATTAGTACATCTGGCTGACCACTTGATGTAACTGAGTCAACTCTTGATAATGTAATACCATAACCATGAGTATACTTAATATGCATATTAAGCCATGTCTTAGATGACTCGGAAAGCTTAGCTTCGTCGATTTCTCTAGCTGCAAGATATGTCTGAGTGTACTCACCGTTAATCATGTATCTATCTACATCAACATCATTGAATTGATAGTACTGTCTAATACTCTGTGTCTGGTTGTAGAATGTCTTAACTGGCTGATAGTCGTTAATTCTGATATTGGATATTGTCTCAGGATTATTCTTGATATCTGCCGCCGTAAGAGCATTGTCAGCCGCAAAGGATTTGCGAGTAACCTCATCTAGGTTATATGCGTATTGTGTGTATTCGATGTTTCTCTCTAGGTACTCACTTTCCTTGCTGATTTCGTCAGGAGAAACTATGAAGTTCTGAACTAGGAATGATCCACCCATTCCTAATAGCCCAACACCAATCATGATTACCGGAACAAGAAGAATCTTCTTGAACTGCTTTTTCCTGATGTGGTGAACAATTGTAATTGCTCCAAGTACTGATAATACGCAAAGTGCTCTGTACATCCAAAGTGTTATGTTTACATCTGTGAATCCTGCTCCATATACAGCTCCAGTATGAGCATGTAATAGGTCGAACTGTCTTAAGAAGAAGTCAACACCTACCATTAGGAAGAAAACAACTCCCATAACGGATATTGCCCCTGAAGCGATTGACATTAGCTGTTTGAAGTTATTGTCATCGATTTGCTTCCTTGGCTTACGTTCAGGTGGTTTCTTACCTGTGAACTGCTCGTAAATCTTACCGAATGGAGAATCTCCACCCATATTGCCGCCGAACGGATTGTTGCTGCCGGAGTATCTCTCGTCATCACCAATTGGTTCTGCCGGTTCTTCCTCCTTGAGGATATCCGGAGTATGCATTGTAATTAGGATTATATAGTAAACTATTGTCAAAATTACTGCTGCAACTATAACGCCTATTACTAGTTCATTAAGCTGCTTCAAGAAATCAAGCTTGAAGATGTAGAATGAAATATCTAGATTGAACAATGGATCGCTAATATCGAAGTCTGTCGCATTGGCGAACTGCAATATCTGGAACCAGAGATTCGAAACAGATAAATATGCTACTACTAAGCCGAATACTACTGCCAAAATTCTTGTGTATTTGTTAAGTGCGCTCATATCTGTGTTTTCACGGGATGCAATCTTCTTGAAATATCCCTTTTTTAATCCGTTCAGATATAGTAACACCAATCCGGTCAATACAACGAATACCGGAATACCTACCTTAAGCTGGGTAAACAACTGAGTGAAGAATACGCTTACGTACCCCATCTCCTTGAACCAAACCCAATCGGTAATAAAATTGATTAGCGCCAGGAACAACGCAACAATAATTACTATAAATAGTATTATTATGCTAATTTTTCTCTGACCGCTACTGTCGTTTTTACTTGCCAAAATCTCAACCTCCTAATGATTATTTTTCAGTAAAGTAACTAAAATTCCTTAATATCTATAATCTGCATGGACTTCCCATTTGGTTCCATGTAAACAATATTCTTCTCAACGGATTCCTTGTTAGTCGCACTGTCAACCTTGGTTACAGCCGTGTAAGCATAGAATCCCTTTTCGCCTGTCTTGATTTGTCCAATTTGTAGCTTGTTGATTCCGTATGTAATGGCATCATCTGGCGTAATTCCCTTAAGCCTATCATGAAGCTCCGTGTCTTCCTTTACCAGCTCAATTACGTCATCGTTAGTACCATTGGCAAGGTCAACCCACTGGGAATAGTAAGAAATCAGCGTTCCTACAAGCTCGTTGCCGTATTTGATTTCGGTGCCGTCCTCTGCCAGATACCAGATGCTGTCCGTAAAATCATAGCATGACGTGATTTCGTCAAATCCATAATTAACGTTCTCTTGGAAAACCAATTCCTTGTTTTCCTCAACAACTCCAATGTTGGCATTGCTTGCCTTCACGGCCTCAATGATAGCAGCGATATCCGTAGTTGTATCAACCGGCTCTTCGCCACCGTTCTCGCCTCCGCCGAACAATCCTGCAATTTTCAAATATGTATCATCAATAGTCTTGGCCAAGCTGCTGTCCGGTGCGAAATGCTTAACACAAAGTATTCCGCCTTCCAAAACTACAGCCAAAACCAAAATTACGATTATCACTCTCAGGGCGCTGCCCTTCTTCTTGGGTCCTACTTCCTTGGCTTCTTTGGCTTCGAAGTCATCATTATCATCAAAATCAGCAAAGATGCTGTCAAGAGATGGTTTTGCTTCCTTTTCTTCGTAGGGCACATCATCTGCGGCTTGTACTGCGTCAGTGCCTTCTGAGGGTGTGGCATCCCAGCTCACATCCGCTACTTCCGGCTCGTCCTCAATCTCGCCTGCTACCACCTTTTCGAAGACCTCCGCATATGGGTTGGCCTCTCCCTTGGCGGCACCGCCAAATGACTCTGCCGGCGGTTCATACTCCTTCGGTTCATCGTCTGCAAAGATTGCATCAATTACCGGTGGTTTTTCTGACGCCGCATCCTCAGCGACTTCCTCAGCAGCTTCCTCTGGGGTTTCGTCTAAAATGCCCTCTGGGGTTTCGTCTGAAATGCCCTCTGGGATTTCGTCTGAAATGCCCTCTGGGGTTTCATCTAAAATTCCCTCTGGGGTTTCACGCGGGCCTTCGCCAGGAAAGTCCTCGCCTACCGGCTCGTCCGGGTTTTCCGTCAAAGCTTGAGGTTCGTCAAAGATTGCATCCACAGCCGGCTCTTCTGCCGTCATTTCCTCAATAGGTGAGAACCCTACGGGTTCTTCATCAATATTAGGTTCCGCCTGGGCTTCGCTCTTTGGCTCTACGAACGGCGGAACAAATCCACCCTTTTCGCCTTTTAGCTTCTCATATTCTTTATCCAAAAGCTGCTGAAACTCTTCGTTCTTCTTATTGAATGTATAGAATTTCTCAACCTTGATTGTCTTATCTAAATCATCAGAACTAGATTGCTGGATTTCGTTAAATAGTTCTTCTTCTAAGGAGTTACCCATTGTCTCAGGTTCCGAAACAATTGGTTCCTCATATTTGGGAGCTTCATATGCAGCCACTGCCGGTGTTTCGTATACAGGTGCAACTGGAGCCTCGTATACAGGTGTCTCAGGGGTCTGCATTGCTTGTGTGTCGTATACAGGGGTCTGAGGTGTCTGCGTAGCCGGTTCACCTACTGGTGTGTCATACTGCACGTAAATCGGTTGTTCTCCTACTGCACCTGAGCTAACCGCAGGGTTCGCATCGAAACCCACTGCCGCAGGCTTTTCTTCAAATTTTGGAGCCTGTGGCATTTGCTCGTAAACGGGCATCTGAGGTTTTTGTTCATAAACAGGGGTCTGTGGCATTTGCTCGTAAACGGGTGCCTTGACCTCGCCGAAGCCTCTGCCTTCAATAAATGACCTGTCCGGTTCTTCCTTTTGTTTCGCTTTTTCCTCAAGGACCGACTGCCAGTTAAAATCTATTTCGTCTGTCTTTTTTGATCCGCCTGTTGGATAGCCCTCCACGTTCCATGGGAAACTTGCTGCCGCCTGTGTTGATGCCCCATGGCTCATATCCTGGTATCCTTGCCCCTCCTGTTTAAATGGGGGCGTGAAATTAAGATTATCTAATCCGGATGCTTCATCTTCTCTTACCCTAGTTCCGCAAGAAACACAAAATTTGTCTCCGTCTTGTAATAATTTCCCACAGTTTCTACAATACATATTTGCCTCCACATTCATCTTGCGATGCTAATACACTTTTATCTTATTTTGTCTCGTTTTTTGTTTCGTTAATATTTTCTTCAATTATTAGGATATAACCCTTAATATTATACTATATTTATTGAACAATGGCAAACGGTTCGAGCAGTTTTTTGCACACAAAAAGGGCGGAAATACACCATTCTTTTCAAAAGAAGTCCATGCACTCTACCCTTTTTGCCTTTATTGCCCTATGCAATATGATTTTTCTTTCCCAAACCTTAGCCCCGCACTGCGGAGGCCCTGGTTTTTATTACTCTTTTGCCTAGTAATTGTTGTTGTTATTGGATTTGTTGTTTGACTTATTGTTTGACTTATTGTTGTTGCTATTCTTGTTCTGGTTGTTATTGTTGTTATTGTTCTGGTTGTTTTGATTGTTGCTATAATTGTTGTTATTGCTCTGATTATTGTTACGGTTGTTGTTATTGTTCTGGTTGTTGTTCTGGTTGTTGTTGCTGTTCTGGTTGTTGTTATTGTTGTTGTTCTGGTTATTCTGGTTGT
>DATESI010000137.1:0-3323 GCA_035270905.1 Anaerovoracaceae bacterium | reverse complement strand
ATATATAGATTAGGTGTAGGTGAAAAAATGTCAATAACAGTTAAAGATGTCTTACAGTTAGACGTAATGAAAAACTTCAAGGTGATTGCAGGAGAAGGTGGTCTGAACAGACCCGTTCAGGAAACAGAAATCTTGGATTTCGAATTTGCAGAGAATGTGGATAGCGAAAGAGCCAAAATATTTAACGGTAAGAGCGTAATGCTTTCCAGCCTGTTGTTCGCCAAGGATAAGCCAGAGCTCATATTAGACGCCGTGAAGAAGCTAGATTCTCTCCATGTAAGCTGTCTTGCATATAAGCCAGTAATTTTCAAGGAGCTACCTTACGAGGTGCTGGAATATGCCAATAGAGTGAACTTCCCTATCATGAAATTTGGAGACGATGAGTTCTTCGAGGATGTCATTCTATCCGTAAGAGAGCAGATAGAGAAGGAAGGTCATCTAAGTGAAATAGAACGATACATAAGCGACATGATTGGCAGAGACATGCCACTTGACGAGATTGCCGTTATGCGTGAAAAAATAAGCCCATGGTTCAAGGAAAATATTGTGGCTGCCTGCGTACAATGCGAGGGAGAGACAGAGGACGATATTAGAAGAACTGTCAAGAACACAGCCATGATGGAAAAGCTTCAGGGCAGAGCCGCAGTATCAAAATTCAGGAATAACTACATGATAATGATGTCAGAAGAGGATGCGGACAGAGCCAAGGTCAAGGTTCTTCTTGAGGATATCCTCATTACATACGGCATAAATGATAAAAAGAAAACCATTGGATATAGCAAGATAAATAGAACAGCCGATGGATTTGCAAGCTCCTTAAGGCAGGCCTACTGCAGCGTAATTGTTGCTAAGGTCAAGGGAGTCGAAATGGTAATGTACAAGGATATTGGAATATACAAGATGATCGTACCACAGATGTACGCACAAGGAACTGTTGCTTTTTTGAACGACTATCTTGCACCACTTATTGCAGATGATGAAAAGGATGGCGGACTTCTTCAGACTGCCATAGAGTATATCAAGGCTAAGGGCGACATGGTGCAAACCGCAGACAAGTTATTCTGTCACAAGAATACTATTAGGTATAGAGTTGGCAAGATACAGGAGAAGGTTGATCCAGAAAGCAATGAGAAGGAATTCTACGAAAACCTATCCGTTGCAATTAAGATTTATCTTTTGCAACAAGAGGTTCAACATTAATTTGTATGCATCTACAGAATTGTTTGTAAATTGTTTTTGGTACAAAAAAACGTGCAAAAGTTTAGACAAAGATATAAAGAAATGTGATGAGGGACTTGTTATAATAATGGTAAGATGAACATCGGGTAAACAAATTTTAAGTTTGGGCTGACCCTTTTCTTCTACCCGAGATGCGTCCCTACATTTAATCCTAAAACTTAATTAATAAATACCATACACAAAAATTATCACATTCACATAGTGTCGGGTTGCCCAAACTTCTTGACAACAACTGCTCCGGCAGTAAACAAAAACCTTAGCGAATCGCTAAGGTTTTTTTAATTCTATCGAAGCACTGCTCCTGGACCCCTATCGAAGTAAATACTCTTGGAGCCTGTGTACAGCGGAATCCCGTATGACACTCGAACATTGTCAGGGAAAAGCTTCATTCGTTGCACGCCCTTGCCTACGGAGTACATTACGCGGTTGTCAATGCGGTGGTCTGCAGCAACTGAGACAGCAGAGCCTACTGCAATACCAAGGTCAGTAATGTTGAAGGCACAATTTGCACCTGCCTTGACCATAGCTTTGCAGTTTTCAAAACCGCAGTTATGACAGTTATCAAGACCAAAAGGTACAGCCTTAACACCGATTACTACAACGCAGTGACTGTTGTCAACATTGGCAGCATCTCTTGCAAGGAACTCTTCATTAAACTCCGCCGAGAGTTCTCTCATCGTGTTTGCCAGCGTATCCTTTTCCTCGCCGTCGATAATCATGGAAACCACATTGTCCTTGCCGCTCCCCTTGGGTGCGGTTCTTGCGGCCGCCACCATAAGGTCAGCAACTCTATAAGCAGCATCCCTTTCTGCATCTATCATATTTTTTATCATTTCATATCCTCCTATAGTCTGTTTTATAGCTTATGGTTTATATAATTATATCACTGCATCGTCAAGAACAAAAATCCTTTTTTCAATTCTTCTTCGGCATGGCATTGTCTTGCAAGAAGAGAAGATAAAGAGTAAAATGGATATACAAGAAAAGAAAAACAGCGAGGTGCAAGTCAATGAATCAAATCAAGGAACCTACTTTAATAATTATGGCAGCAGGTATGGGAAGCCGTTACGGCGGACTCAAGCAAATCGACCCGGTCAGTGATCAGGGCGAAATCATATTAGACTTTTCTCTATACGATGCCATGATGGCAGGCTTCAAGAGAGCAATCTTTGTAATCAAACGTGAGAACGAACAGGATTTTCGTGACCTAATTGATACTAGGGTAGGCAAGCATATCCAGGTGGAGTATGCCTTCCAGGATCTTAGGGATATTCCTGCAGGATATGCCATTCCTGAGGGCAGAGAGAAACCCTGGGGAACCTGTCATGCAGTGATGGCCGCTCGCAAGCTTGTAGACGGACCCTTCGCCGTAATTAACGCCGACGATTATTATGGGCCAAGTGCCTTTAGTGCCATTTACGAATATCTTTGCAATGCAAGGGATGATGACAAATACAGATTCTGCATGGTAGGCTATCAAGTAGAAAAGACCCTTACTGAGAACGGACATGTTGCCCGCGGAGTTTGTGAAGTTACCCCAGAGGGCTACCTTGCGGATATTGTTGAGCGAACAATGATAGGACTAGGGCCAGGGGGCGTAGCCTTTAGTGAGGATAACGGCAAGACCTGGCAGCCGCTCGAAGCTGGGACAACCGTATCCATGAATTTCTGGGGATTTACTCAGGGTATGATGAGAGAGATGGAAAGCCGTTTCCCTGCATTTCTCGACAAGGCTCTCGCAGAGAATCCACTCAAGGGTGAATATTTCCTTCCGGGAGTTGTTGACCAGCTCATCAAGGAGGGCGAGGCCACGGTCAAGGTGCTAAGGTCTGCGGACCAGTGGTACGGCGTAACATATAAGGAAGACAAGGAAGGTGTGGTCGATGCTCTTCAGGACATGAAGGACAAGGGACTATATCCCGACAAGCTTTGGAAATAAAAAATGTACATTAGTCAATGATGTGACACCAAAAACCTATAAAAAAATAAGTCGGTTTGGTATCATTAGAATTAATGCAATGCTAGTACTTGAGAGTGCAGTCTAAATCCATCCTTTTTTGGAGAGGTGATTTCCATTCGAGTAC
>DATESI010000136.1:0-11232 GCA_035270905.1 Anaerovoracaceae bacterium | reverse complement strand
GTTATTACTACTGATGGCATATCAGACCACTTGACGGAGGCATAGGACTTGCAAGAGTAATGCACCTTGCCTCCACATATTGGGGATTCGTGCTAATGAACATACATCTGGGATTTCACTGGAGCATGATTATGGCTATGGTTAAGAAGGCAACACATACAACCGTGACTAGCCTACTGGAGAATATTTTGCTGAGAGCCGCAGCCCTCGTAATGTCAATCTACGGAGCCTATGCTTTCATAACTGAGAGGATTGCATCCAATATGTTCCTGCAGACAGAATTCGTATTTTTCGATTACGAGGCAACTGCAATAGAAGTATTGGGTAAGTATGTGGCAATGATGATACTTTTCATGGCAATAGCCTATTACGGCTCGAAGCTTTTAGAGAAGCCGAGGGTTCAGGTAAAGGAGAAAATCAGATGAAAAAATTAAGTGTATTATTGACCTGCATACATCATCGACGGCCAAACTGTTACATGGGATCAAGCCTTGGAAGTGATATCGATGCATGGATTGAGCAGAATAACATTAAAAAATAAGGTAAAAGTAATATTTCAATAGATAACAATTTGGAGGAAAAGATTATGAACAAACAATCAATTAAAACAAGACATGAGCACGAGGATGCAATGGTATTCCCTATCGGGCAATCCAACGATGCATTTGCAGAATACTTTATCGGACAGAGCTATCTTGCTCCACTTTCCACATCACAGGTTGGAATTTTCAATGTAACCTTTGAACCAGGGTGTAGAAACAACTGGCATGTTCACCATGCCAAATCAGGTGGCGGACAGATTCTCATTTGCGTAGCAGGTAGAGGATATTACCAAGAATGGGGCAAGGAAGCACAGGAGCTTCATGCCGGAGACGTAGTCAATATTCCTGAGGGCGTTAAGCACTGGCATGGCGCTGCACCAGGCAGCTGGTTTTCACATCTTGCGGTTGAAGTGCCGGGAGAAGAGGGTTCCAATGAGTGGCTCGAGGCAGTCTCTCCTGCAGAATATGCAGCTTTGAAATAATAAATAGTAAGAAATGATAAGAATACAAGGAGATGAAATCAAATGAAATACACAAAGCTTGGCACAACTGATATAGATATATCGAGGTTTTGCGTTGGCTGCATGAGCTTCGGTGATCCTGCCAGCAATATGCACGCGTGGACACTAAACCCTAATGAAAGCGAGCAAATCATCAAGCATGCCCTAGACCTTGGAATCAACTTTTTCGATACGGCTAACTGCTATTCATCAGGAACAAGCGAGGAATATCTGGGAAGAGCAATCAAAAATAACATTGCTCGCGATAAGGTAGTCCTAGCAACCAAGGTATACTTCAACGAAGGTAAACTTTCCAAGACTGCAATACCTCGCGAGGTAGATGCCTCATTGAAACGACTTGGAACAGACTATATTGATCTTTTGATTATCCACAGGTTTGACTATGATACACCAATCGAAGAAACCATGGAAGCCTTGAATACGGTCATCAAGGCAGGCAAGGTTAGAGCCATTGGAGCATCAGCAATGTATGGATATCAATTTATGAATATGCAACACGCAGCTGAACGTAACGGCTGGGCGCAATTCGTTTCAATGCAGAATCATTACAATTTGTTGTACAGAGAAGACGAGAGAGAACTAATTCCAATCTGCAACCAGCAAGGAGTTTCTAGAATACCATACAGTCCACTTGCAGCAGGTAGACTTTCTCGCAGCACATGGGAAGCAGAGACCCTTCGTAGCAAGACTGATGTAGTTGCTGTGGACAAATATGATTCAACCAAGGCAAGCGATATGCAGATTGCAGAGCGTGTCAAGAAGCTGGCAGAGCAAAAAAATGTAACCATGACACAGATTGCCCTTGCATGGCATTTTGCCAAGGGAGTTACAGCTCCAATCATCGGGGCAACCAAGGCAAAATATCTTGATGATGCAGTAGGTAGCCTTGATGTTACTCTAACCACAGAAGATGTAGCATTTCTTGAGGAACCATATGTACCACACAAAATCGTGGGAGCGTTATAAAAACTGTATCCAAAAGGAGGAATTAAAAATGAATATTACACAAAAGGCAAAAGAATATCATGCAAAGATGTTCCCTGGATATGTTTCAACTCTAGCTGTGACTGACCCGGAGTTTATAGAGAGGTTCGATAACTTCGCCTTCGACGAGGTTGTAAACCATGATAACCTAGATGACAAGACACGTTTCATTGCAATTATTGCAACATTAATTGGGTGCCAGGGAATTGATGAATATAAGGCTATGCTTCCCGCCACGCTCAATTTTGGAGTAACTCCTATTGAGATTAAGGAAATAGTTTATCAGGCAGTAGATTACCTTGGCATAGGCAGAGTATTCCCTTTTCTAAAGGCAACAAACGAAATCTTTGAAGCAAGGGGAGTTAAGCTTCCACTTGAAGGTCAAGCAACCACCACAATGGAAAATCGTCTTGAAAAAGGTATTCAGGCGCAGGTAGATATTTTCGGACAGAGCATGAGAGATTTTTTCAAATCAGGACCAGAGGAAAGCAAACATATCAATTACTGGCTTGCTGAGAATTGCTTCGGAGATTACTATACCCGAGGTGGACTAGATTACAAACAACGCGAGATGATAACATTCTGTTTCCTTGCAGCCCAGGGAGGATGCGAGCCACAGCTTACAAGCCATGCCGCAGCCAATATGCGAATTGGGAATGACAAGGAATTTATGATTAAGATTATCAGTCAATGCTTGCCATACATTGGTTATCCTCGCACACTTAATGCACTTCGCTGCCTGAACGATGCAGCCTCCACCGATATACACGAATAATTTATAAACACGAAAAGAAAGGAAGTAATATTATGAAAAAGATTTTTGTAGTCCTCCTTCTTGCCATCATGGCACTATCCTTGGCTGCATGTTCCGGCAACGAAGCAGGAACACAGGAAGATCAAACAGGAGACACGGGAGCAACAACAGCGGATGCAGATAGTAGCACACAAAAAGGAGATAATGAAATGAATTCAAGTAAAATTTTAGTAACCTATTTTTCGCGCACAGGCGAAAATTACGGCGTTGGGGTTATCAAGAAGGGTAACACCCACATCATAGCAGACATGATTGCAGAGGAAATGGATGCAGATACCTTTGAAATCGAAAGAGTAACGCCATACCCTGAGGATTATGATGAATGCACAGAAGAGGCACAGGCCGAACAGAGTGCCAATGCTCGCCCTGAATTGACAAACACGGTGAAAGACTTCGACGACTATGACGTGATTTTCATTGGATATCCAAACTGGTGGGGAGATATGCCGATGCCAGTATACACATTCCTCGAAAGCTATGATTTCTCAGGCAAAACAGTTATTCCATTCTGTACACATGCAGGCAGTGGACTTTCTGGAACAGTAGGAACAATCCAAAGCAAGCTTAGCGATGCAACAGTACTGAAGGGTCTAGCAGTTACAGGAACAACAGCACAGAATAATCGAAGCGAAGCCAAAGAAGCAGTTCTGTCATGGCTTGACGGACTTGATATCAAATAATAAAACATGCGTAAAAACAATTCCTCCGTGCAAACTATGAAAAAGTATTAGGAGGAATTTTTTGTGGATAACAATGTGAAGACAGATGTGCTGATTATAGCTGGCAGTCAATGCTCTTGAATCGACAATCAATCTTCTTACACCCACTACGCCTCGTTGCCCACATATGGGCTGCGCACTCAAAAAGAATAAGGCAGAGCATTCTTGGGACTGCCCCTGCCACGGCTCACGGTTCACAGCAGATGGCAAGCTAATAGATAATCCAGCAATGGATGATTTGAAATAAGAAGAGAGTATTAAAAAAGCCACTTAAGACTATACCCTCTGTAGGGAACGTCAAAAGTGGCTTTGCTATTTAATACACAGGGTTCATTTGGTTTGACCCTTAGTTTTGATATGCTTCTTAATTGCATCAAAGGAAGCGTCACTGATAACATGCTCCATTTTGCACGCATCATCCGCTGCGGTGGTCTCATCAACACCAAGGTTGACCAGCAGTTCTGTCAGGAGAGTATGACGCTCATAAATCTTGTTGGCAACTTCAAGGCCTGATTTGGTTAGACTAAGATAACCGTTTAGATCGGACTCCACATAGCCGCCCGACTTTAATAGACCTAAGGCTCTGCTAACGCTGGGTTTGGAGAAACCCATATGCTCGCCAACATCAATAGCACGCACCGCATCTCGTTCCTTAGATAAAATCAAAATTGTTTCCAAATACATTTCGCCTGATTCTTGCAATGTCATAATTACTCCTCCAGCTCTTTGGATTGCCTAAACCCATCAAATTGATGCGTTCTTTTTATTTACAATACCACGACTTGGCATAAAAATCAATAATATAGAAATTTCGAAACGAAGGAAAGTGCATCAAGAATTCGTTATATATGGCAATTAGGTATAGTGCATCCAAAACAAAAGATAATAAATATTTTTGCAAAAGGTGTTGACAAGACTCGGAAATGAGCGTATATTAAGTATGTGGTTAGCGAAGGCTAACCGATTTTCAAGAGCAAAGGTTAGCGAAAGCTAACCGTTTATTCGGCACAGGAGTTAGCAAAGACTAACTCAAACAACAAATATATAGATAGCACAGGAAGGAAGTGTTAATCATGCCATTAACATTAGCAAACATAGGCGAAGATAATATTATCAAGAGAATTGGTGGAAAACCTGAGGTCAAGAAGCATTTGGAGAATCTGGGATTCGTGGCAGGTGGCAATGTGACGGTCATTACGACGCTTGGAGGCAACGTCATAGTGAACGTGAAGGAAGCAAGAGTTGCAATAAGCAAGGAAATGGCACAAAAAATCATGGTGTAACAGGGTGAGGAACAGACGGCTATGAGAAAAAAGTACATAGAGTGAAGTTCTAGTAATTAAAGAATTAAAAATATATGAGGAGGAATAGACAATGACAACATTAAAGGATGCGAAGGTTGGTAGCACCGTCAAGGTAGTTAAACTAAACGGTGAAGGGGCTATCAAACGCAGGATAATGGATATGGGAATTACTAAGGGCATCGATGTGACAATCAGAAAAGTCGCACCCCTTGGAGATCCAATCGAAGTGTCGGTCAGAGGCTACGAGCTTTCAATCAGAAAAGCAGAAGCAACCCTGATTGACGTAGAATAGCAGTAAAATTTACAGCAGTAAACATGTAGGTGAGGAGTGAATCCTCATATTTTTAGGACAGTTGGTTAGCATAGGCTAACTCACAGAAAAAGGCGAAGAGCAAGCAAACTAACCATCAAAGAAAGGAACAAGAGTTATGGAATTAAGAATCGCCCTTGCGGGCAACCCAAACAGTGGTAAGACAACACTGTTCAACGCACTCACCGGTTCCAATCAGTTCGTAGGAAACTGGCCGGGAGTAACAGTAGAAAAAAAAGAAGGAAAGCTAAAGAAGCATGAAGGAGTGACAATCACCGACCTTCCGGGAATATATTCCCTTTCCCCATATACATTAGAAGAAGTAGTGGCACGTAAATATCTTATTAACGAACGCCCCGATGCAATCCTAAACATCGTCGATGGAACCAACCTCGAGAGAAACCTGTATTTGACAACTCAGCTTACTGAGCTTGGAATACCCGTAGTAATCGCCATCAACATGATGGATGTGGTTAAGAAAAACGGCGACAAAATCAATATTGAAGAATTATCGAGAGAGCTTGGTTGCCCCATTGTTGAGATTTCGGCATTGAAGGGCATAGGGCTTAGTGCAATGGCGGAAGTAGCAATCAATGCGGCCAAGACTGGCAAGACAGTGCCACAGCACACCTTCTCAGGGGTAGTAGAGCATGCCCTTGCACATATCGAAGAAGCGGCAGTGCACCACATGCCCGTAGAACAGCAGCGTTGGTATGCAATCAAAATCTTTGAAAGCGACGAAAAGGTTTTGGAACTGTTAAAGCTGGAGCCAAGTGTCCATAGTCACATCAAAGATGATATCAAGGCGGCAGAAGATGAGCTTGACGACGATGCCGAGAGCATCATCACCAACGAAAGATATGTATACATAGCGTCGCTGATGAAGAATTGTTACAAGAAAAAAAGAGCAGGAGAGTTAAGCACATCAGACAAAATCGATAAAGTCGTGACCAACAGATGGGCAGCACTTCCTATCTTTGCAGCGGTAATGTTCATAGTATATTATGTGTCAGTTACAACAGTAGGTGCGTGGGTAACAGATTGGACCAACGACGGATTATTTGGAGAAGGTTGGAGCTTTTTTGGCACGGATGTACCGGGAATACCGACCCTTGTAACAGGATGGCTAGAGGCCATCGGATGTGCAGCATGGCTTCAAGGCTTAATTGTTGACGGTATCGTTGCCGGAGTAGGTGCAGTTCTTGGATTCGTTCCACAGATGTTCGTATTATTCCTTTTCCTAGCATTCCTCGAAAGCTGCGGATATATGGCACGTATCGCCTTCGTAATGGATAGAATCTTCCGCAAGTTTGGACTTTCGGGCAAATCATTTATACCTATGCTAATCGGCACAGGCTGCGGCGTTCCAGGAATCATGGCATCAAGAACAATCGAAAATGAACGCGACAGAAGAATGACAATCATGACAACAACCTTCATTCCGTGCGGTGCCAAGCTGCCAATCATAGCACTCATTGCAGGTGCACTGTTTGACGGTGCATGGTGGGTATCACCAAGTGCATACTTCATCGGAATGTTTGCAATCGTCATATCAGGCATAATGCTTAAGAAAACCAAAATGTTTGCAGGCGAGGTTGCACCATTCGTCATGGAGCTTCCCGCATATCATATGCCGACAGTAGGCAACCTGCTTCACTCCATGTGGGAAAGAGGCTGGTCCTTCATCAAGAAAGCCGGCACCATTATATTACTTGCAACAGTATTCGTTTGGTTTGCATCCAACTTCGGGTTCGGTGAAGAAGGCTTCGGCATGGTAGACATGAACGACAGCATCCTAGCCGCAATCGGCTCCTTCGTGTGCATAATATTTGCACCACTTGGATGGGGTAATTGGCAGGGCGCAGTTGCAACAGTTACCGGTCTTATCGCCAAGGAAAATGTAGTAAGTACATTCGGTGTTCTCTTCGGAGGCTTCGAAGAAGTCTCGGAGAACGGCTGGGAAGTCTGGGCCAACATGCAGGAGACATTCACCCCTCTTGCAGCATATTCATTCCTAGTATTCAATCTCCTTTGCGCTCCATGCTTCGCAGCAATCGGTGCAATAAGAAGAGAGATGAACAGTGCCAAGTGGACATGGTTTGCAATCGGATACCAGTGCGGGCTTGCATATGCAGTAGCACTTGTAATTTACCAAATCGGTATGATATTCGCTGGTTCAGCCAATGTAATAGGGGTAATAGTAGCAGTAGCAATAATTGGAGCGATCGTTTATATGCTTGCAAGACCATATAGCGAAATAGATAGCCTAGAAAACAAATCGGCAGTGGATGCTGCCGCGTAAAGCGTATCAAATACGCCTGTGTCAGTCAAAGGCGTGTCAATAAGAATAAGACCCAGGTGGTCTTGGGAGGTATGAGAAATGTTATGGATTAATGAAAACATAGGCAGCATTATAGTTGGCGCAGTGCTTGTTGCAGTCGTTGCAGCTATAATCGCCAGCCAAATTAAAGCACATAGAGCAGGCAAATCCTCCTGCGGCTGTGGCTGTGCCAATTGTCCAATGAGCGGCAGCTGCCACCAAAAGTAAAGACTTTAAAAAATTAGATAACTGCAAAAAACAAAAATCGGGTGGAGCTTGTGTATCAGCTTCACCCGTTTTGATTTAATTGTGCGCCACCCCAACATTTGACATAGAGTCTTTTGATTTAATTGTGCTCCACCCCAACATGTGACATAGAGTCTTAATTGTGAGGTATGAATAATATTAAAAGAATTTGTTACATTGAAAAGGTATATCTATCCTTGCCTGTTACCTTGAAAAGGTATATCTATCCTTGCCCGTTTCCTTGGAAATATAAAGGGCCTTGTCAGCCTTGGAAAGCAAGGAAATGAATCCGTCCTCTTGGTCTCCGTCCCAAATCATGCCGCCAATGCTGACTCTGATTTTGAAGCCGCTTTCCGCAGGCATTCCAACATCACTCGCCGCAATTCTTCTCACGTTTTGCAGAATTTGCTCTGCGGTTTGGTTCAGGGACTCCTCGTTGGCGTTTTGGCAGACTATAACGAATTCCTCTCCGCAAAGACGACCCGAAATGCCAGTCTTTGGATCTTGGACTCCGCATACAGCCTTGGCTACATGCTGGAGAACCTTGTCGCCAGTGGCATGTCCAAAGGTGTCGTTGAATCGTTTGAAGTCATCTATATCTGCAATCAGAACTCCCAGAGGGAATTTCTTATCTTCTATCATTTTTTCTACATACTCTGTTATGTTGGCTCTGTTTGGAACATCTGTCAAGTAGTCTATATATCCAAGTCTTGCAAGGCTTCTGGTGTAACTGTCCATTTTTACGGATAATGCGTTGAATGCTCTAGCGAACTCTTTAATCTCCCAGGCACCCTTTACATTTAGGGCTATACTCTGACCTGTTTCATGCTTTCGTATTTCTCGTGCATATTCAACCATCGGTATCAAGCCTTGCCATACGAAGAACAGTATTGCCAGTATAAAGGCTATGAATACACCCAAATTACTCATCTTCATTGTGAATGAAGTGCTCTCCGATTTTTCTAAGGATATTAAGGTTTCTTCACTGTATCGTTTCGAAAGCTCGTTGCGGAAGGAGTTGACCTTGCTCTGGATTGAGTCCTTCACTGTGGAGTACTCAGGCCCAAATATGTAGGCAATGGCCTTTTCTTGTTTCTGTGTTGCAGAGAGCCCTGCATCCTCAGCCTCAAGCTGGAAGGCAGCCACATTATCAGGCATATCTTTCTCTGCAATACCGATAGCCTCTGACACCATACGCATTGCCCAGATTTCGCCATTAATCAAGGTGTCCGATTCAGCCTTTCCTGCTATTGCAGCGTTTCTTTCGTCTGTTGTAATATCTGAACCCAGTATAACAGCCAAAGCCTTATCGCGGCTCTTGGTCACAAGGACCTCTTCCCAATAGTTGTCCATATGAACCCTTTCGCCCTGAACAACGAATTGCTGGATTTCTGTAGTCAAGTAATCAGAACCGTCCATAAATTGCTGGATAGCCTCATCACAGCTTTGACGCTCCTGCTCAAGCTCGTATAGCTCTGCCGTATTGTCTGTTGTCTGTTGGATTTGAATCATAGAGAACAAGAAGGCAAAAAATGCAATCGCAAAAAGAATGATGCAAAGGGATTTAATCCTTATTCCGCGACGAAATAAGCCCATATTCTGCTGTTCCTGTGTAGACTTGGTTTCTTTCATGTTACATTTCCCTTCAACAAATTATCTTCAAAATTCTATCACGAAATTCGACATTTTTCGACAAGAACAGTGTCTTACAAAAGACACCCTGCGGGCAGCATGAAAGCCTCGAGGAGTGGGGAGTAAGATAAAGCAAGGCAAAGAAAAAGGCGAGGTTGTTCTCGAACCGACCTCCCAATCGTTAGATTTCTTGGTCTAACTTTTGGGGGTCGGTTCATCTCGCTTCTTGTTTCCTCGTTCTCCCATGACCTCGCATAAATTTTTGTGTTGAGTTATAACTCTAGCGTTGTACATATATGTTCCTCCGGCACATCAAAGCTTTTGGATCGTTCTAGGTCGTCAGCCTCCATGCGTCTTAGGATACTGTCAAAGATGTCCTGTTTGTTGGCATAGTGCTTGTAAAGTAAATATTCATAAGACGATACCATTTTTTAACAGATGAGCATTTTTATAAGCACTAATTGAAAAAAATCAAAATTGCTTATAATTGTTTTTTGCCTGTGCTGCCTAAATCAACAAAATAACAGGCAATTTGTGCTAATAACTGCCTGTTATTCCCGTCTTATTACATTTTATTCCATAAATTAGCATTTTTCGTGAAGATTCCGATTTTGGATTATAAGCAATTCATTAAAATAATAAAAATTGCTTATAATTTTGCCCAATCTCAAAATCGAGTGTGTTTTACACGGAGAAATTAGATGACAGCTCGCCTCGAAGGTTAACTTCCATTAGCTCTTTGATTTTATCTTTGTCATATCCAAGGCTGAACAGATAATAGAGCTTGGCAACTGCTGCTTCAGTGGTCATGTCAAAACCGCTGACGGCACCTGCACCCATAAGTTCAGAGCTGGTTTCGTATGCGCCAAGTTTAACAGTCCCCTGCATACACTGGGAACAGACAGTAATAATTGTTCCTGTGTCGAAGGCTTTGCGAATAATAGGCAGAAGTGCGTCATCGTAACTTGGTATATTGCCGCTGCCAAAGGTCTCAAGAACTATACCATTAAGACGGTCTGTCATTATTGACTCGAAAAGCTCAAACTGTATTCCAGGGAAAACCTTGAGAACGCCGATGGAGGTTTGCTTGAACTCCGTAAGGGTAAACCCTTGCATGTCATTACCTGTTGCCCTAGAGATACTGCTACCCGCTGACCCTTGCGTGTCATTACCCGTTGCACTAGAGATACTGCTACCTGTTGACCCTTGCATGCCATTATCCGTTGCCCCAGAGATATCCGTAACCCCGAAACCACTTTCGCCGGTAGGCGAAATTTTCCACAGGGCATTGTCGTTGTACTGTATTTCGATGCCTGCAACCGCAAGTGGGGAATAGTTGGGCGAGTCGAAGGCGATTAGCCTGTCGGAGGAAACTTTGATGGCACGGTTGCCGCGGAGCAATTTGCCGCCGAAGTAAAGGGCAACCTCGCAGACTTTGCCTGAGGATGCGATTAGCATTGAGGTTATTAGGTTGTCGGTGCCGTCGCTTCTGATTTCGCAAAGGGGGATTTGGGAGCCGGTGATGATTACGGGCTTGGTGAGTCCGCCTAGCATGAAGGAAAGTGCCGAGGCTGTGTATGCCATGGTATCGGTGCCGTGTAGGACAACGAAGCCGTCGTAGTCGTTGTATTTTTCTTTGATGGCGCGGCCGATGTCGTTCCATTGGTCAACTGCAATGTTTGACGAGTCAAGCAGCGGATCGAATTCTACCACGTCCCAAAGAGGCATTTCGCCGTAACGCAAATCGGGTATGTCTGCCAGCATGCCCTCCAGGTAATCCTTCTTGGGGGAATATCCCTTCTCTGTTGGAACCATTCCGATTGTGCCGCCTGTGTGTAAG
>DATESI010000135.1:0-4779 GCA_035270905.1 Anaerovoracaceae bacterium | reverse complement strand
AAGGATTGCACCCTCCTTCATTGTAAGCATATGCTCAACTCTGATAGTCTTGCAGCAGCCTGTTGCCGATACGAATATATCTCCAAGGGGAGCAGCCTTCGCCATTGTCATAACTGCGAAGCCGTCCATCTTAGCTTCCATAGCCTTAACTGGGTCGATTTCTGTTACGATAACGCTTGCACCTAGTGATGCGGCTCTCATTGCGATACCTCTGCTGCACCAGCCATATCCAACAACTACAACATCCTTGGATGCGATAATCAGATTGGTGTTACGCATAATGCTGTCCCAAACTGACTGGCCTGTTCCATATCTATTATCGAATAGATGCTTGCACTTAGCATCGTTAACTGCAACCATTGGGAAGGATAGGATTCCCTCAGCAGCCATGGCCTTAAGTCTGATAACTCCTGTGGTTGTTTCCTCGCAGCCACCCCAAACCTCAGCTGCAAGGTCAGGTCTCTTGGTGTGAACCAGTCCTACAAGGTCTCCACCATCATCTATGATGATGTTTGGCTTGTGTTCAAGAGCCATTTCTATGTGTCTGTTATATTCTTCCTCAGTAGCACCGTGATATGCAAAAACTTTGAGTCCAGCATCTGCAAGTGCTGCCGCAACGTCATCCTGTGTGGAAAGACTGTTGCTTCCTGTAACGCTCATATCTGCTCCACCTGCTGCCAGAACTAGGCAAAGGTATGCTGTCTTAGCTTCAAGATGTACTGACAGGGAAATCTTAATTCCTTGGAAGGGTTTCTCTGCCTTGAACTTGTCCTCTAGTCCGCGAAGCAGCGGCATGTGGTTTCTAACCCACTCTATTTTTTGATGTCCTGATGGGGCAAGATTTATATCTCTTACTTGGTAATTTTCCATTTTCTTTCCTTTATTCCTTTCCTTGCGCGCCCTCATGCTCTGGTATTGCCAAGAACCCCCGCCGCGGACCAAACCACCGCGCGGCAGCGCGCTTTCCTCAATCTCAAACTATTCTACTGTAACACTCTTGGCTAAATTCTTTGGTTTATCTATATTGCAGCCCTTTTCCTTGGCAACATAATATGCGAAAAGCTGGAGCGGAATTACGCTCAGCAGCGGTGTCAACGCGTCGCGACATTTCGGAATGTAGATTGTCTCGTTGGCATGCTCCTCGATGGTCTGGTTGCCTTCCTTGGTAATTGCGATTACATGTGCATCTCTGGCCTTGACCTCCTGAATGTTTGAAACCATCTTCTCAAAGAGGAAGTCTTGGGTTGCAAGGGCAACCACGATTGTTTCTGGCTCCATAAGGGCTATGGTTCCATGCTTGAGCTCTCCTGCTGCAATGGCAAATGAGTTGATGTATGAAACCTCCTTCAGCTTCAGGGAACCCTCGTAGGAAACTCCGGAGTCAACTCCACGTCCTATGAAGAATACCTGCTGACGGTTATACAGTCTCTTGGCAAGTCTTTCGATTGGGCCTTCCTCTCTAGTTAGAAGGTTCTCTACCATGCTCGGAATTAGCTTCATGTCCTCGATAAATTCCTTATAATAATCTGTGCTGATTACTCCCTTGGTTCGTCCCATGTATAGGGCAATCAGGTACATGCAAACCAGCTGAGTTGTATACGCCTTGGTTGATGCTACTGCGATTTCTGGACCTGCCCATGTATAGAACACGTCGTCCGATTCGCGGGCAACTGAGCTTCCTACAACATTGACAACGGATAAAATCCTTGCGCCCTTACGCTTAGCCTCGCGAAGTGCCTCAAGTGTATCAAGGGTTTCGCCAGATTGGCTAATTGCGATGAATAGTGTCTTGTCATCAACGAATGGGTCTCGGTATCTAAACTCTGATGCTACATCCACCTCTACTGGTATCTTGGCCAGCTTCTCAATGGCGAACTTGCCAACAAGCCCTGCATGATATGCTGTGCCGCAGGCAACGATGTATACCTTGTTAAAGTTCTTAATATCCTCTAGGGTCATGGAAATTCCGTCAAGGTTAATCTCCCCGTTATCGTCAAGCCTTCTCAGAAGAGTCTCTTCGATTGACTTAGGCTGCTCGTGGATTTCCTTGAGCATGAAGTGCTCATAGCCACCCTTTTCGATTGTGGCAGCATCCCATGTTACATGGAAGGAATCACGCCTAACCTCCTTCTTGTTTGCGTCATAAATCTTGACGCTTTCGGGAGTGATGACTACTGTCTCGTTGTTTTCTATTAGAAGCACTTCCTTAACGTATTTGAGAAGTGCTGGTATATCCGATGCTATGAAATTGCAGCCCTTGCCAAGTCCTGCAACCAGCGGTGCGTCCTTACGATAGGCTACTATTCTGTTAGGGTCGTCTGCACAAATTGCACAGATTGCATAGGCTCCTCTCATCTTGTCAACTGCATCATTAACAGCCTTAACCAGGTCTCCCTTGTAGAGAACTCCTATCAAATGAGCGATTACCTCAGAGTCTGTCTCTGTCTTAAACTCTACGCCGTATTCAGCCGTTAGCCATGCCTTCAGCTCAACGTAATTCTCGATGATGCCGTTGTGGACAATGGCAACAGTAGAATCTGCATTAAGATGAGGATGAGCGTTCAAATCAGAGGGTGCTCCATGGGTTGCCCATCTGGTGTGACCGATTCCTGTATTACTATAAAGATCCTCACCATCAATAAGCTTCTCAAGATTAAATATCTCTCCAACGTGCTTCCTGACAATAATCTTGCTCCCCTTAATCAGGGCGATTCCTGCTGAGTCATATCCTCTGTATTCCAGCTTTTTCAAGCCATCAATGATAATGTCCTTGGCGTTATCCTGCCCGACGTATCCTACTATACCACACATAATTTATCTCCAATCTTTTATTCTCTTTAAGAAAGCAGCAGCCGGTGGCCGCTGCGGTTCGGTTCACGTACCTTGTCTACGTGTCCGAGGTTTATTATTGTCATAGGGTTTATGCAAACTTGGCGTTTAGCATGTCTGCAAGACCTTGGGCAAGCTTATGTATCTCTCCAATGTCTTGACCCTCAATCATTACTCTGACTAGAGGCTCCGTTCCGGAAGGTCTGATTAGGACCCTGCCGTTACCTGCCATTAGGCCTTCTACCCTTTTGATTTCTTCTTGAATCTCTGGGTCATCCAGATATCTTTTCTTATTCTCGTTCTTCACCTGGGCGTTAACAAGAACCTGCGGGAATATGTGTATTTCCTCGGCAAGGTCTCCTGCTGATTTGCCAAAGTGCTTAACAGCTCTGAGAAACTCCAGTGCCGAAAGTACTCCATCTCCTGTAGTGGTGTGATTCAAAAATATTATATGTCCTGATTGCTCTCCGCCGATTACGCAGCCTGTCTTAACCATGGATTCTAGTACATATCTGTCGCCAACATCTGTTACGTCTACCTCTGCTCCAAGGCTTTCAATATATTTGTGGAAGCCTAGGTTGCTCATTACGGTTCCTGTTACCTTGTTGGCAGCCAGTTCACCTGACTCCTTAAGCATCTTAGCACAGATACAGATTGTCTTATCGCCGTCGAGAACTCTTCCCTTCTCATCAACTACCATAAGTCTGTCTGCATCCCCATCGAAGGCAAGCCCTAGGTCAGCCTTGGTTTCAAGAACCTTAGCCTGGAGATTTTCTGGATGGGTTGAGCCACATTTGTCGTTGATGTTGATGCCGTTTGGATCATCACCAATAGTAATCACCTCTGCTCCAAGGTCTGCGAAAACCTTAGGTGCAATTCTGTATGATGCACCGTTGGCACAGTCGAGAACTATCTTCATGCCTGCAAGAGTGTCGTCGAACTTAGATTCAAGAAACCTTGCATAAAGGTCTATTGCACTTTCCTCAGCCTTAAGGCATCTGCCTAGGTCCTCTCCTGTAATATGACTGTTGGTATCAATATCTCTTACAATCAAATCCTCGATTTTCTCCTCGATGGAGTCGTCTAGTTTGAAGCCCTCTCCGTTGAAGAATTTGATTCCGTTATATTCGAATGGGTTATGGGATGCACTGATTACAATACCTGCATCTGCCTTGTAGTATTTAACAAGATATGCTACTGCCGGTGTAGGAATAACCCCAACCTTGATAACATTGCCTCCTACTGCCAGGATTCCTGCAGTTAAGGCGTTTTCCAGCATGTCACCCGAAATTCTTGTGTCCTTGCCGATTAATATAATGGGTCTTTGGTTATCCTTACGTAGGACGAATGCCCCTGCCTTGCCTAGATTGAATGCCAGCTCCGGAGTCAGCTCCAAATTGGCTATTCCTCTCACTCCGTCGGTACCAAATAATCTTCCCATGTTAGTCCTCCTCAATTTCTATTCGATGCTCACCCTTATATTTGCCGGGGATGCTGTTAATTTGCTATGGTCTGCATCACATGAAAGCCTTAGGGCAACTCTGTGATTTCCTTCTCCCAAATCAGCCACACTTGCATGAAGGGTAATATCCTCCTCACTAAGCTTGCTGATAACATCTGCCTTGCCAGTAATGGTTACCTCAACTGTTTCCGTTGTAACTCTTACCTGCTGTCCTTCTTCCTCACCTGTAATGGTTATGTCCTGGTTGCTATAGGTGAAGGTCTTGGACTCGTAGCCCTTGACAATAACCTCAAGCTCTAGTCCATCGGAATTGTGAGCAACCTCAACACCATCAGGCAGAATAGGTATGATTGCAACGCTTTGGCTGGTCATAACCTCTGACAAATCAATAACCTGTGCAGTAATTCCTTCTATCTGGTCAAGGGTGTCGCCGCGACCCTTGATGGTTATAGTCTTAGGTGCAGATACGGTTCGCTCTGCCTCTCCGC
>DATESI010000134.1:0-9059 GCA_035270905.1 Anaerovoracaceae bacterium | reverse complement strand
GTCGCAGGCACCTATCCCGTCAATTAGGTCAGCACCTCCAAGGTATGAAGGCATAGTTTCAAAGCTTCCTCCGCCTATAACAGAGCAGGGGAGCCCATAGAAGCGTGCCATTTCAGTGCCTCCAAGGCTGATAAGCGGTGATTCGCCACTTTTCACATATTCTCCCGTTCTCGGGTCTGCTGCACCAGATGCAACGCCATAAATCATAGGCCAACCCGGCTTGATTGTCTGAAACATTACAATAGCCGAAAGCACCTCAGCGTTAATCTGACAAATTGTCGAGAATAGGGATGCCGGTGATGTTAAGCCAATCATTGGCATTGGATATATGGTAATAGGAATAAAGTAATCCTTGAGTTCCAAATATGCCTCCAGCATCTTCTTGTCCTGAGTCAAGGGTGACACAGGGCAGTAAAGCATGGATGCGATTTTTCTATTAATTATCTCTTCCCTTGAGCCTAATATAGTCTCTAGGATTTCAAGTGCATATCCTGATTCATAAGAGCTGCTCAGCTCAAACTGTACATGCTTTGATGTGCCTTGAACAATTGCAGCCAAATCATGAATGCAGTGGGTCTCCTGGGGTACGTCTGATGATGTACATCCAGTCCAGCAGAGCACGCCAGTCTCCGCCTGCTGGAACACCTTGCCTATGTTAATTATATCTGCCTTCACAGACTCTCGCCTCTCGCGGGTATAGGGATCATAAATGTTAGTCGTTATGCCTGACATTTGATGTCTACTTTCATCAGATGGTATTTGGTAGTCGTATTTTGGATTTCGTCCTCCTAGTACGAATGACTTTGGACAAGAAGCGATAGCCGCTCTAACCATGGCCTCTGTTATGTAAACATATCTTCGTTCCTCATCAACTCGTGCTCCAGCCCTTTGCAAGGCATAGAATGCGGTGTCACTCTTAATCCAAACCCCCGCAGTTTCGAGTATTTCCATAGTTCTTTTATGTACTAATTTCCTTTCGTCCTCCGAAAAAACCTGAATTTTTGTTCTCATTAATTTTACCTTTCTGACATATGCCCCATGCCTAGCCCGTCACTATCATTCTAAAGGAAGGATTCCTCACTTTGGATTATCTTAGTTATAGCCTTATAATATACGCGGACATTGGTCATCAAATCTTCGATATTAATGTATTCATTCTCCTCATGACAGGTATCCTCCATGCCCGGGAAAATCGGTCCCCAGGATACCATGTTGGGCATAACCTTGGCATAGGAGCCGCCGTAGCCCAAAACAAAATCATTCTTGAAAGGGGTTTCCTCTTCATATGCCTCTGCAAGCATTCTTAGGAAAGGTCTTTCCTTGCTTACATATACTGCTGGCAAGCTTGAAATTTCAACAATGCTACCCTTTTCTTCCCTGCAAATGCCCTCAAAGAGTGCCGTGAGTTCAGAAGAGTCGGTCGTATATGCAAACCTAACATTTATGCACACCTTGACCGAATGCTCTGTCATTTGGATAATAACAGGTGTGAATACATTCTTGTGAATGAATTCTCCGTTATAATACTCTTCCTTATGTGTAAGTCCTAGATTTTCGCCATAGCAATCCTCAAATTTGTCCTTGAGCATATACAAAATTCTCAGCAATCGATTATCCGATATGCCGCGAGCTGCAAGCTCATTTGCCATATCGAATATTGCATTTCTCCCCTTTTCAGGCTGGCAGGAATGAACCGCTTTTCCTTTTATTAAGATTTCTTCCCCATTTGATAGAATGGCTGTGCAGGTTCCTGGTACAATATTGGTGGCTGTTCCCGCTGCAAGGGTGGTAAGATATATCTCACCCGGCTTCATATATTCCTCATCCTCTTCCAACGGAAAATCTAGGAATATGTCATAGCAGCCCTTCTCGATGTTGCAAATCGGGAAATCGCCGTCAGGTGTGAAGCCGTAATCTGGCATTGGGAATGCCTTAGAGTATGCCTCCATATCTGTCCACTCCGTTTCCTCCTGAGTTCCAATAATTATCTGCACTTTCTTGGTAAAGGCTTTGCCGTTTTCCATTGCAGCCTTTAGCGCATAAATGCAAGCAATAAGAGGCCCCTTGTCATCCAATGTACCTCTGCCTATTATCTTGCCGCCTGAAATATCACCGTCGAAGGGTTGATGTTCCCAAAGACTCCAGTCTCCCGGGTCAACAACATCAACATGGGCAAGTATTCCTAAGGTTTCGCTACTGTTTCCCCATGTAGGCTCAACCTCAATAACTCCCACCGTTCCATCAACTACCTTCTTGGTACTCATTCCCATGGATTTTGCAAGGTTGAGCACATAGTCAAGAGCCTTTTCAACTTCCAAAAGATTAGATGAAACACTTGGTATTGCAAGTAGTCCCCTTAAATCCTCAAGCATCCTATCTTTATTTTTTTCAATAAACGTCATATTTCCTATCTCCCTTTACCTATTGCTCCGCTCTTTCCTTTACATTTTCAACCGATTTCCCGATTTTGGCTGCCATTGGTCCTAGGCAATAGCTTCTGGTTTCTTCGTCTCTATCAAGGAGCTTCACCTGTTCCAGGGTTGTCAAATTGCGATATACGGTTGTTCTGTTCATTCCAGTCAAATCAACAAGAGTCGGTACGTCATATCTATATGGTGGCTCAGTAAAAATATCCAAAAGGTAGAGAGCCTTTTCTAGGCTGGACATATCCTTACTGTTCTTCCTGAGCTGGTTATATGCTCCAGCATCTCTAGCCAAAAATGTTGCATACATCTGTGTTGCAATAACCATATTTTCAACAGAAAGTCTCTCGTTTTCCATGTGAGCACAGCTTGGCTGCGTATCAAGCACGGGACCCCAACATATGAAGTGCTCCATTGCCTTGGCATAAGAAGTTCCCACTGCTGTTAAGAAGGTTGATTTGTATCCGTATTCCTCGTATACCTCCGACATGGTTTGTAGGAATTCTTCCTTTTCGTCCACCGCCACAGATTTCATGAAGTCTGATATGCAGAATGTGTAATTGTACTCCTTGGCATATTTGCCAAATGCCTTTTCCACGCTTTCGTAAGACACATCAAACCAAGGTCTCAAATTTACGTTGAGCCTTACTCCCTCCTCTGTGAGGGAAAGAACCGTTGGAACAACTATTGTTTTCTCCGAAGGTTCATTGTTCCTGTTGGCAGGAGTATCGATTTCAAGCCTGCCGCCATTATAGTCCTTCTCCAAAAAGTCGTTCAAAAATCTAATGAAGTTAAGCTCTGTCCTGTAGCTTTGTTCAACGGCCATCTTAGAAATGGCGTTGATTCCCATGCCTGGTACAGAACTGTGACATGCAATTCCTTGGAATGTAAGCTTATCCTGATTCTTTATTTTGATTTCTGCCTTTGATGGGATAGTATTGGCACTATCACCTGATGCCAAATATTCAATCATATCACGGCAAGGTTCCTTGAAATCCAGAATTACATCACAATATCCCATTTCACGGTTGTAAATTGGGAAGTCTCCGTCCGGCGTAAACCCATAGTCAGGCACCTCAAATTCCTTCTTAAAGTTTTCAATATCCGACCACTCCGACTCCTCTGAGGTTCCAATAATAAGCCAAATGGTCTTGTTAATTGGAATCTGCAAATCCTTGATAGCCTTCATAGCATAAAGACACATAATTGCAGGTCCCTTGTCATCGACCACTCCTCTGCCCCAAATGAAACCCTTGGCCACCTTGCCTTCAAAGGGTGGATAGGTCCATTTCTCGGTGTCTCCAACTCCTACAACATCTACGTGCACTAGGATGCCCATCTTTTCTTCGCCATGGCCAAACTCAACCACGCCAACATCACCAAGGGAGGTTTTCATGGTTTTGAAACCCATATTCTTCGCCTTTTCCAAGAAAAAGTTGAGAGCCTTCTTGTTTTCTTCCTCATTGCCACTAACGCTCTTAATTTCAACAAGCTCGAGAATATCCTTGATAATATTACGTGTGTTTTCTCTTATGTAATTATCTATCTTCTTTTTCATATACAATCCTATCTACAGTAATCTATCGCTGTCATTCCATAAATATATGCCGCTTCTTCAAGCTCCTTGATGGCTACACACTCAGAGGTTGAGTGGGCCAGCCCCAATTCTCCGGGGCCCATTACAATGCATGAGCTATCTGTTCCGGCTGCAATAAACCCAGCATCCGTCCATGCCGGGAAGGCAATTACAGGAGAAAGTTCTCCCTGACGGTCGCCCGGGTTTTTCGCCGAGGCCTTGGCTTTTTGCACGCTTTGCACCAAAGCATCACTTTGCGATGTGCAAAAAGGAAGATGTGGCAAAAGTTCCTCGCCCGCAAAAATATCCTCCACTTTTGCATTGAACCTACTATCCTGCTTGTGAAGCTCTTCGGCAATGCCTTCGAGCTCCTTGTATACCTGCTCTATAGTTTCCGTAGGTACGCATCTTCTATCAAGTCTAATTTCACATTCCCCAGGGAATGTACTTGGCTGATCTCCGCCATTTATTGTCCCTATATTGATGGTCGGTTTACCCAAAAGCGGATATTCCCTCTCACTCAAAACAGGTACATATTCTTCATATATCTTGTTAATATATCGTGCTGCCATTTGAATAGCATTGACTCCATGTTCAACGTCACCGCCGTGAACCTTCTTACCCTTGATTGTAACCCTAATCCATTCAAGTCCCTTGTGTCCAAGAGCCATATCCAAACTACTGGGTTCCCCCATAATTGTTCCTGTGGCTATTGGCCCGTGTTCAACCAAATATTTGGCTCCCTTGCCCTGTTCCTCTTCATCAGCAAGCCCAGCAAAATACAGGTCTCCTTCAAGCTCGATGCCTGCCCTTTTAATCGCCGCCAGGGCAGCCATCATGGATGCCAGAGGCCCTTTCATATCGCAAGCGCCTCTTCCAAACACCTTGCCGTCCCTTATATCACCGCTAAAAGGATTTTTCATATCATAAGCAGGAACCGTATCCATATGTCCGCTGAGCATGAGAGACTTGGCACCGGTGCCTGCACCCGTGCCCTTATCCCCGGCCTTCTTGCCTACACCCGGAATCCTTGCAACAACATTGAACCTGCCCGGCTCAATTTCATATTTATTTGCCTCAATGCCTTCACCTTTAAAAAAATTGTAGACATATTCAGCTATTTCCTTTTCCTGGTCTTTCATGAAAGAATAGCTCTTGATTTTCACCATATCCGATGTCAATTTTGCAACATCAATTTTCTTCAATTCACCTAAAAACCGTTCTTTTACACTCATTTCGTTCCCCTTAATATTTGTGGCACATTATGCAATGACCTGGCTCGATTTCTCTATACTCCGGTTCCTTAGTCTTGCAGATTTCCATGGCCTCTGGACATCTTCCGCAGAATTTACAGCCCTTAATATCTGCACTGGCATTAGGTGTTTCGCCCTCAAGAACCACTCGTTTCTTATCCTTGTTCACACCAGGTATTGGCATAATAGCCGTAAGGGCCTTGGTGTAAGGGTGAATACCATGCTTGATAATCTGATCTGCCGTGCCGATTTCCATAATCTTTCCAAGATACATGATGGCAATCCTATCAGAAATAAGCCATGCAAGTGATAGATCATGGGTTATAAATAGGTACGAAACCTTAAGTCTATCTCTAAGCTCTAGCATCAGTTTCAGTATTCCTGTTCTTATAGATGCATCCAGCATTGATATAGGTTCGTCAGCCACAATAAACTCAGGGTCCATTATAATTGAGCTTGCAATTACAACCCTTTGTCTCTGTCCACCTGATAGCTCATAAGGATATCTGTAATAAAAATCCTCTGCAGGAATTAGCCCTGCTAGCTCCAATGCTTCCTTTACCTTTGCTTCCTTTTCATCCTTAGTCTTACAAAGGTGATTTACCTCAAGAGGTTCTGCAATGATATCAAAAATTCTCATCCTTGGATTAAGGGATTGATATGGATCCTGATATATCATCTGTGCCTTGAGTCTAAACTTTCGTAGGTCCTCCTTGGTATGTCCAAGTAGCTCGCCGTTGAACTCTATTTCGCCCTCTGTTTCCTTAATCAAATGGAGAATAGCTTTGCCTGTTGTGGTCTTGCCACTTCCACTCTCTCCAACTAGGGAGAGGATCTCTGCCTTATCAATATGTAGGTCGATATTGTCAACCGCCTTGACAACCTTGCGGTCCTTCTTTGCAAGTTTTCTCTTGTCCACATCAAAGTAAACCTTAAGGTTTTTTACGTCTAATATTCTCTCTTTATTATCCATGGTTCACCTCCACGAAGTGGCAATATGCGAAGTGTTTCTCTCCCAGTTGCTTTGTAACTGGGGCCTCAGTCCTGCACTTGTCAGTAGCCATTGGACATCTTGGATGGAAGGTACACCCGGTTGGAGGCTCCAACATATTAGGAGGAGTACCATCAATTCCATCAGGAATGACCTTTTCCTTTTCTATGTTAGGGAAGCAGCTGATTAGCTTCTTAGTATATGGATGCTGTGCGTGTTCGAATATATCCTCAACAGTTCCAATTTCCATAATCTTACCGGCGTACATAACCGCAATTTTGTCGCAGGTTTCGCCCAGTATGGATAGATCATGAGTAATCAGTATTAATCCCATGTTTAATTCTTTTCTTAGTTTTTCTAGCAGATTCAAAATCTGTGCCTGCACCATAACATCAAGGGCTGTAGTCGGTTCATCTCCAATTACAACCTTCGGATTACAGGCAAGAGCCATGGCAATCATAACCCTTTGCTTCATGCCACCGCTAAATTCGTGTGGGTATTGGGAAACTCTTTCCCTTGGTATTTCAACAAGCTCTAGCAGGTCTCCTGCACGCTTCAATGCCTCCTCTTTAGATACCTTTTCGTGCAGAATAATTGCCTCGCTGATTTGGCCGCCAATATTCATTACGGGGTTAAGAGCATTCATGGCACCCTGGAAGATGATTGAAACATCCTTCCATCTATGTTCTCTGATTTCATCATCAGAAAGCTTAGCCAAATCCTGACCCTCAAGGAGTATTTGTCCTCCGTATACCTGACCCTCCTTGGGAAGCAGCTTGCATATGGATAATGCGCTTGTGGTTTTGCCACATCCCGACTCTCCAACAAGGCCTAGGGCCTCGCCGTATTCCAAATCAAAGCTTACATCGTCAACTGCCTTAAGCTGACCCTTGGAGGTATCAAAATATGTTTTCAGGTTCTTTACTTCTAATAGCTTCATATTCTCTACCTCTCTTTCAGCTTTGGATTCATAATTTCATCAAAGGCATAGCCAAGTAATGTGAAGGCTAGAACTACTGCAATTACGCATAGCCCTGGCGGAAGATAATACCACCAAGCCCCTAGTCCTGTTGCTCCGCACTCAAATGCATAGTGAAGCATCATACCCCAGCTTGATGTCATTGTATCACCAAGTCCAAGGAAGCTTAGAGTTGTCTCTGATGTAATGGCTGCAGATGCAACTAATACAGTATTGGCAAATACAAGTGGGAATACATTTGGTAGCACATGCTTAAGCATGATATGCCAGTTGCCTGCACCCAGCGACACGGTTCTCTCTACAAACTGTCTTTCCTTGACGGAAAGAGTCTGAGCTCTTACAACTCTGGCAGTTCCTGCCCATCCTGTAATACCTATTACGAATATAATATTCCAGATGCTTGTTCCAAGTATTGCCGCCAGCACCATCATAAGTGGTAGCCAAGGGATTACTAGGAAAAAGTCCGTTAATCTCATAAGAATCATATCCACAGTTCCGCCAAAATATCCTGCTGCGATTCCGATAAGTGTACCTACTAATACAGAAATCAATGTGGCTACTGCTCCAATTAGTAGTGATACTCTTGCACCTACCACAAGGTTGGCGAATACATCTCTACCCATGTCATCAGTTCCAAGCCAGTGCTGACCGCTAGGTGGCTGCATTACATCACTCATCTGCCCGTAAGCCGCAGGGTCAAATGGCCAAATCAATGGTCCGAAGAGTGCAACTGCAATAAATATAGCCAATGTAACTAGTCCAATCATTGCCATTCTATTAGTTCTGATTGTTTCCCATGTATCTCGTGCTTTGCTGTTTGTTATTTTTATTTCTTTTGGTTCTTTTTTCTTTAATATCTTACTCATTTTGCTCGCCTCCCCTAATTTCTTACTCTAGGGTCAATTCTGTCATAGATTAGGTCTGTGATCAGATTTGCCAAGACTACGCAAACAGTAACGATAAGGAAGATTCCCTGAAGTACAGGATAATCTCTGGCCGAAAGTGATTCGTACATCAAATTTCCTATTCCCGGCCATGAGAATATGGTTTCAATTTGTACTGCTCCAGCAATAACAAGTCCAAGGTTGATTGCGATAATCGTAACCATTGGAAGCATCGCATTAGGCATTGCATGTTTCATCAAAACATACTTCTCCTTGAATCCCTTAGCTCTGGCAGTAGTGATATAGTCCTCCGAGAGGACATCTATTAGAGTATTTCTCATTGTTAATGCGTATTCACCAATTAGCAATATGGCCATTGTTATAACCGGCAAAACCAAATGGTTGAGCGCGTCCATAATCTTGTCCCCCGCAGAATCATAGAATCCTCCTGCAGTGTACATGCCACTGGTTGGGAATATCATCAGGTTAACACAGAAGACAACTACCATTATCATTCCAAGCCAAAAGGTTGGCATTGAATATGTAACTAGGGAGAAGCTTAATGTTCCAACATCTAGCTTGGTTCCTCTCTTCCATGCTGCTATAACTCCAAGAAAAATTCCCACGACTATTGCTACTATTTCAGCCAAGCCAAGGAGTATTACAGTGGGAAGAACCTTTGATCCAATTACCTCCATAACGGGAGCCTTGTACACGAATGATGTTCCAAAGTCACCGGTAAAAATTCCCTTGAAGTATACCCAGAACTGCACATACCAAGGATCGTCAAGTCCGTATGAGGCCCTTACTGCTGCTATCATCTCTGCAGATGCATTGGGGTTTCTCATAAGCATTGATATGGGATTACCAGGTAATACTCTAAACAAGAAATAATTGAATATAATTATTGCTAGAATAGTGATGAAAGCATATATTAACTTTTTCATTATTCC
>DATESI010000133.1:0-3306 GCA_035270905.1 Anaerovoracaceae bacterium | reverse complement strand
GTATTTTTTGAAACCCCTTGACATTTTTAATGATTGTACTAAAATAGTGTTAGCACTCTTGTTAGTTGAGTGCCAAAAGGAGGAATTGAAATGGCAAAGAAACAATTCAAAGCAGAGTCCAAGAGACTTTTGGATATGATGATTAATTCTATTTACACCCACAAGGATATATTCCTGAGGGAATTAATCTCCAATGGGAGCGACGCCTTGGACAAGCTGTACTATCAAAGCTTGGAGTCTAAGGAGACAGGAATCAAGCGTTCAGATTTCGCAATTAATATTGAAGCAGATAAGGAGCAACGAATCCTCAAAATTTCCGACAACGGAATCGGAATGACCAAGGAGGAACTTGAGGACAACCTTGGAACTATTGCCAAAAGCGGTAGCTTGAATTTTAAGAATGAAAACGAACAAAAGAAAGATATCGATATAATCGGACAGTTTGGTGTTGGATTTTATTCTGCCTTCATGGTTGCGGACAAGGTTACTGTAATCAGTAAGGCCTTTGGTGCCGACACTGCATACAAATGGGAATCCACGGGGGCCGATGGGTACACCGTGCAGGAATGTGAAAAGGACAGCCACGGTACAGATATTATTCTGTCTATCAAGGCGGATGCAGAGGAAGAAAATTATTCAACCTATCTTGAGGAATTCAAAATAAGAAGATTAATTACAACATATTCGGACTATGTAAGATATCCAATTCAGATGATGGTTGCAAGGAGCCGCAAGAAGGCTGAGGATAGCGAAGAATATGAATCATATATGGAGCTTGAAACCCTTAACTCAATGGAACCAATTTGGAAACGCCAAAAGAGCAAGGTTAAGTCCGAGGATTATAACAATTACTATAAAGAAAAGTTCATGGACTATCAGGATCCATCCAAGGTCATCAGAACTGCAGTTGAAGGCGTGTCCAGCTACACAGCACTAATGTTTATCCCAAGCCACGCACCTTATGATTATTACACTAAGGAATATGAGAAGGGCTTACAGCTATATTCCTCAGGTGTTATGATTATGGACAAGTGCAGTGATTTGCTTCCGGATTACTTCAACTTCGTCAAGGGTCTTGTTGACTCACAGGATTTATCCCTTAATATTTCTCGTGAGCTTCTTCAGCACGACAGACAGCTTAAGAATATCGCCAAGAATTTGGAAAAGAAAATCAAGAGCGAGCTTCTTGATATGCAAAAGAATGACCGAGATGCCTACGAAAAGTTCTTCGAAAACTTCGGCAAACAGCTCAAATATGGCATCTATGAAAACTACGGTATTCACAAGGAAGTGCTTGAGGATTTAATCCTGTTCTATTCTTCAGTTGAAAAGAAACAGATTACCTTAGATGAATACGTTACCAAGATGTCTCAGGATCAAAAATACATCTATTATGCTGCTGGGGAAACTATCAAGAAAATTGACATGCTTCCGCAGACTGAGCTTATTAAGGACAAGGGCTACGAAATACTTTACCTGACGGATGAAATCGACGAATTCGTATTGCAGGTTATGAGAGAATACAAGGATAAGGAGTTCAAATCAGTTTCATCTGAGGATATGACTAATGAAGAGTCGGCAGAGATAAAGGACGAGATTAAGAAAAAGGAAGAGGACAACAAGGACCTTCTAACTTTGATTAAAGAAACTCTTGACGGCAAGGTAAGCGAGGTTAAGCTTTCACCGCGTCTGAAGAACAGTCCTGTATGTCTAACTGCTAAGGGCGATTTGTCCTTAGAAATGGAAAAGGTGCTAAATTCAATGCCAATGGATCAGGGCATCAAGGCTGAACAGGTGCTCGAAATCAATCCTAATCACAAGGTAATGGATTCCCTTGTCAGTGCCTTTGATGGTGACAAGGAACTTGTTAAGACATATGCCAATCTTCTATACAATCAGGCTCTGCTTATTGCAGGTATGCCAATCGAAGACCCTGTTGCCTTCGGCAATGATATTTGCAAGCTAATGACCAAATAGATTGACTAGTGCATCATGCAATTCAAAATTCACAAATTCACAAATTACAATCCTTTCAATAAAGGAAAGGGCGGGGAGCATAAATGCTCTCCGCCTTTTCTTGTAAATGAATGTCTATATGTGATATGTGAGTTGATTAAGCTATAAACTAGTCGTCTCTTCTGTCATCCCAATCATCATCGTCATCGTAGTCATCATCATAGTCGTCGTCATCGTCATCATGATCGTATTGTTCCATTCTTTCCTTATCCCATCCGATAATTACGCCTGACTCTGCATCGATTTCAAATTCATATTCATACTCGCCCTTAGTTGCTTCGCCTTCGTAGCTCCACATTCCGTCATCTCTTTCAAGCTGGATATACAGAATGCTTGCACCTGGAAGTTTGTCAAGTACGATGCTCTTAGCCTTGCTCTCAGAAATTCTTCCACTGTTTGATGAGTCTGAATTGTTATTTGAGCCTGTGCTTGGCTTAGTTGTCGGTGTTCCTGATGCGATTGTAGTATCCATGTAATTCTCGTGGTTTCCCTCTAAAGCAGCCTTGCCTGTTGTTGCATCAACTACTACTTCGTACTCAAGTCCATCTTTGATTACTTCAATTTCATACACGTAATTCTGTCTTTGTGTATCAAGGTCAATGTCCTTTACTGTTCCGCCGCCAACTAATGTTGTTGCTGCCTTCATTGCTTTTTCGTATGAAATCAGACCTGTGTTGCCACTCTGATCAGCTGGAATTGTAACGGCTGAACCATATTTAATCACACTTTCTAGTATTGCACCTGTTTCAGCATTAACGTCCATGTTGCCGTAGAAATTATTTGCCTTGAAGGTTACTTGATACTCATATAATCCATCTTCTACAGTAAGTGTTGCTGTTGATGATGTGATTCCGGGGAACTTATTAGCTGCAACCTGCTTAGCCTGAGCCTTTGTCAGTTTAACAGTCTTGCCACCAAGATCTCCGTCCAGCTGAGTTTCAATTTTTTTAACTGCTTTGGTTTCCTTGTTTATTTCTACTTCATAAGACTCCTTAGCCACACTATCGTAAAAATATACTTCATACTTGTTTTCTTCTTCTTCGCTTGTAGTGAAGGTTGCTGTTGCCGGAACATATCCCTGTGCAATTGTTTTAGCTTCGTCTACTGTCAATGCACTTGACAATGAAGTTGAAAGAATAACTGCTCCAATTACCACAACTGCGATTATCGCTGCGATAATTCCATTTCTCTTTGTTAATAAGCTTTTCATAATATTTCCTCCTTGAATTCCCTTCGCACTTTTGCTTTCTTTTATCGTTTCACTTTTTTCTTTCTTGATTATGTCTGTAT
>DATESI010000132.1:0-6028 GCA_035270905.1 Anaerovoracaceae bacterium | reverse complement strand
CTCCTGGATAGTGCTGTATGGGTAAACCTTGCCTGTGGATTTTTCCTTTACATCAAAGGTGAATCCCAGGTGTTCTTTCTTTATATTGATTGCTGTCAAATCACAGCTTTCATCCTCAAGACCCAAAACCATGACCTTCCTTGCGTGTGCCTTGGCAACTCTGTAAATATTATCGAATCTATCTGTACTCTTGCATATAATGGCTGTATCGCAATGGGTCATCAACTGCAGCTTGCAGGCAAAATAATCCTCAAGGTTTTCATGCTCGTTAGGGCTAATATGGTCCTCTCCGAAGTTAAGAAAAACCCCGTAGTTAAAATGCAAACCGAACACCCTGTCTTGCTTATATGCCTGGCTTGAAACTTCCATTGTGACGTAGGGCAAATTGTTCTCCTTGGCCCGAAGGAACAATTTTTCTAGGTCGAGCGACTCGGCCGTAGTGTTATGGGAAACCATGTGATCATCTCCAACGAAGCGTTCCACTGTGGAAAGCAGCCCCGTAGGTCTGCCGGCGTAGGTGCTAAGGAGTGCCTCAAGGTCGTAGGTTGTGGTTGTCTTACCCTTGGTGCCTGTAATTCCCGTCAAGCAAAATGCCCTGTATGGGTGGTCGTAGAATGCTGCGGCAATCAGGCTTTGTGCCTTGCGAATATCCTTGGTAAGAACATATGGCAAATCCACATTATAGTCCATCTCAGCCACATAGCAGGTTGCACCATCCTTTATGGCTCCTTCTAGATATTCCTTCTTGAAACCAAGACCCTTGCATATGAAAAGCTCTCCCTGATTAATTTCCTTGGAGTTATTGCAAATGCCCGTAAAACTCGTTTCCATGTTTCCTGCCTTGTCTACAAGCAGTCCATGAAAATCAAGTAGTTTGGCTATATCTTTCATCGAATTAAGTGCCATATGGTTTGTCCCTTCTTTCGTATGCTGAGTTAAAATCATTTTGTATATCACCAAGGTGATATACCTTTATTAGTATACCAAAAAACAACGCCGATTACAACTCTGTAATCGACGCTGCCAGATAATCACAAATTATCTTTCTCTCTTGTATGCGAAGCATAATGCTCCTGCTGTCAAAATTGAAGCCATCATTAATAATAGCCATGCCATTAAGCTGTCATTGTCTCCTGTTTGTGGAATATTTGCATCGATTGGTTCTTCGGTATCGGTTTCTATGATAGGTTCTTCGATTGGAGTTGGTTCAGGTGTTGGGTCTGGTGCTGGAATTGGATCTGGAATTGGTGTTGGAATTGGTGTTGGAGTTGGTGTTGGATCTATGATAGGTGGTGTTGGTGGTGTTGGCGGCGTTGGAGGTGTTGGCGGCGTTGGTGGTGTTGGTGGCGTTGGTGGTGTTGGCGGCGTTGGAGGTGTCGGTGGTGTTGGAGGTGTTGGTGGATCGGGAATTTCTTCGATATATCCGTCAACATAGCCATCAACATGATATCCATTGATATGATCCTTGATTACATACCATACAATGTGATCGCCTACGACCTTAACTTCTGGGTGACCTGCGTCGCTGAAGAGCTGTTGAATAGCTGCTGCGGAATTTAACCCCTCTGGTTCACTAACCAAACGATCCTTGATAAGCTGTAATCCTTCAGGAGTGAAGCCCTTGAAATAAGTGTACCATTTATCGATTCCATTTTCATAGAATCCCTCATTTGTCCACATATCGTCCGTTGGGACCTTGATTGTACCCAGCCCTGCAGAGATATAATTTGAGGCATCCTGTGGATCCTCTCCACACTCCTCAGTAGGAATTTCCTGAACAATGTGTACGAAATATTCTGTTGGCTCAATTCCCGACGATGTAGTCTGTGAATCATCCTGCTTATTTTTTTCAATCGCCGATGTAATCCAGTAAATATCCGTTGCCGGTTTGTTTGGTTTATTAGGTTTATCCTTATCTCTGTCTTTATCTTTATCATTGCTGTTTGTTCTTGAATCATGATTAACTTCGCCTTGGTCATTGTCATTACCTTTTCCTTTGTAAACAAGTGTGACTGTGTATTTCTTGTCACCTGCTACAATAATCTTAGCTTCCTCAAGATTTTCTTTATGAAAATTACTGTTATAATGGTTGCCCTGTTTTGTAAATGTTAATGTTTCATCTCGAACAACATATTGAGGCATTGTAAATGACTCTCCAAATTCGATGTCCGTTTTGTTGTGAATAATTACTTTCCCCTTATCATTTGGTTTGTCATGATTTGGACCTCCACTAGGTCTTGGACCATCTGCAAACACTGTTGTGGTTGCCGTAGATAATACCAACGCCAAACACAGAAGTATTGGCAGTATTTTTTTTAATCGCATAATAAATTCCCCCTTTGTAATAATTATGTTTGTCAATTATTACTATTTATATGCGGGAGAATCAAAAAAAGAGGAACCAATTGCAGAAAAGCAATTGATTCCCTTGATTTTTTTATGCTATTTATTTCTTGTTTTCGACTTGTCCACGGTTTTTGGTATCCTTGAAACAATTAATACCTGTGAATTTGCACTGTTTCTCAAGGCTGGTTGCATCGAAACTCTTGCAGCCCGCAAAGGCACGAGAGTAAATCTTTATTTCCTTTGCCATGATATTTACCGATTCGAGATTTTCGCAATTCTGGAATGCCCTGTCCTCGATTCTTACTAAGGCCTTGCCTGAGTTAAACTCCTTGAGACCGTGACAACCAATAAATGCCTTGCAGCCTATGAAAGCCAGTTCGTCGCTGAATTCCAGCTTTGCAAGCTTTGCACAGTGGGCAAAGGCTCTAGCCCCGACGTATGTAACACTTTTTGCAGGTTCAAGTTCTTCTATTGATTTGCAATATGCGAATGCATTTTCCTCGATAATCTTGAGATTGTTCGGCACATTAATTGTCTCTAGATTTACGCAATTAGCAAAGGCTTGATATTCTATCACTTCAATAGAATTTGGAAGCAACACCTTCTCAATAACATCATCGCTAAAAAAGCTTCTTGCCTTGACTACTGTGACAGGCTTGCCATCAATATGTGACGGTATTTCTATCTTGGTAACTCGTTCATCGCAACCGCATACTTCAATGTGGTCAATGAATTCGTTATAGTAAACATCATCTTCCTTAAATGGTTTGTAGGCCTGAGCAAAGAATCCATCCAGAATCCTCTTAGTGTCATCGCCGTAAAGTGGTCCATGGGTAAGCTGGTGGAACTGGCTGTCCCCCTTCATATTCCACTCAATAAATACGGGTTCGCCCTCCCTATCGATGGAAACGTCCCATGATATGAGTCTAAGCTGTGGAACTCTATTCTGACATTTTTTTAATGTTTTTATCATGTTGTCATATCCAGGGATTGCAAAACCCTCTGGGTTGAAACCGTCAGGGTGAGTTTCAACGGCAACGCCTGCTTTGGTATAGAATGGTCCATGGCAAACGCCATTTTGATCTATGCCACAGCTTATGCCGCCAGCACCCCAGTTGTCTACAAAGCTTCCGCCTCGCCCTACTCTAAGACATGCGGACACAACCTTAAACTCGTCGTTCTCAAATAGGGACATTACCCTGATTGAATTTACAGATGACGGGTGGATTTGAGCCAAATCATCATGCTGAACAATCACTTCCTGAACCATCAAATTGTCCCTCTTAGTATTCAGCAATGCTCTAATCTCGTTCTTGGTTGTTGTCTTAATTATTATTTCAATGCCAAGTCCTGTACTGGTTCCAACTGTAGGTTTAACAATGGCTGCAGCTCTGTCCTCTGCATGGTCACGCTTATATTGGAATACAAGCTCTACCGCCTCTTCCAAGGTAATGGGATTGAAATCCCCATCTCGGAAAAATCCATTTATCTTATGAACTAGGGTCTTAGGATGCTTAATATCGGGAAGCAAAACTTCCGTGTAGTTCTTGTCCTTGAAGGCTTCGATATAGTCCTGATCCATGAAGTATCTGCTGAGAATATATTTTTGTAAATCCTCAGGAATAAATCGTGGGTCAAAGGTGCCAGTAGTGTTGGCATAGAATCTATGAACCATAGGGTCTACCTTATATATAAACTCATATGGCTTCCAAAATTCTTCGACCTGCTCTAGCTCCTCATCAGTCAAATCTCTGAAGTCGTCTCTTTCGCCCTTTGCGTAATACTTCATAACTCGGATAGCTCTCTGTCCCAAATCCGTCTTAGGATCTAGGTCAACACAGGTATTCAATCTTCCTCTGATATAGAACATATTCCTTTTCCTTCTTTCTTAAAATTCATTATTGCAATGGATGCTACAACGCAGCATATCCCTATTATCTTAAAAATTCCATGAGACTCACTGAATAGGATTATTCCTATAATTGCTGCCACGACTGTTTCTACAGATGCGATAATCGGCACCTTGGATGTCTCGGGCTTCTTGGATAGTCCCTTCATGTAGAATAGATATGACCCCACTGTCGGAATCAATCCATATCCAATGGCAGCTAAAACAAACTTTAGCTCCATGGCCTCACCTATATCTAACCACGGTTTTGTGAATATGGCAAGCACTATCGCACCAAACAAGAAGCTATAGAAGATGATTGTAAAGGGATCATAGTTATCTGTTGTTGTTTTGCTTATGATTGTCATTAGGCCATAAAGAAATCCAGCCATTACTCCCGCTATAACTCCATAGAATGAAAAGCTAATAGTAGTAAAGTCTCCGCCTGTCACCGTGAGCACGCAGCCAAATATATTCACTGCAAGGGCAATCAGCTTAATCGCCCCAATTTCTTCCTTGAAGAATATTCTGGACATGATGCACACAAACACAGGCGCCGTATACAGCAGCACCGATGCTGTTGCTACTCCCACATTGCTTATTGATTCGTTATAGGCAAAGTTAAACATGGCCTGACAGAATATTCCGAGTGCCAAGCATGCAAACAATCCTCCCTTGTCAATTCTAAAAGCACGGAGTCCTCCTCTTATTAGCATAATCGGAACGAGTATCATCGCACCCATTCCTATCCTAAGGAATGCAATGGTGGTTGATTCAACTCCAAAGTCCTTGAGTATGCTAACGAAGAACCCTATACTTCCCCATAGAACTCCTGCGATTAATATATATATGTATCCGCTACTTTGTTTTGTCAAAATTGTTACCTGCCCTTATACCTAATAGAGTCATTTTAGCACAGTTTTACCGCTCATTCAATTTTAATAAAAAATACACTAGGCAGTCTAAACCAGTAAGCTCAGACTGTTTCCTAGTGTAAATTATTTTTTTACATTATTAACTCTTATGAATCAGGTCATTTATTAATTTGTGTTTTAACTACTCAGCTTCTTCGAGAGAAATGTTTTCATAAAATGGGATACCATCATAGACGAATGCGATTTTAAACTTATAAGTTTTTTCGCCGTCATTCAATAATGGGAAATCCGTTTCTGTCGTTTTAGAATTTGTGTCAATAGTTATTGTTCCTGTTACAAAAACATTAAACCATTTACCTTTATCTTCTGGACATTTTGGAATATGTACTGCAATCTTTTCTACATTCATTTCTTTATACTTTGTTTTAACATTATATTCCTTTAGGTTTTGGTAGATGTCATGTCCATAGCAATCATTATATTGCTCGAGAAGATTTTCTGTTATAGGATTGCTTACATCATCTTTCATGTAAGAGTTCTTAGACGTATTAAACAGCATTTTAAAACCGCCTTTAAGTTGTTTTTTGATTCCATCTACCGTAACATAAAAGTCATTATCTACAAGTTCTTCATCAATAATATCCGCAGTACATGTGTAAATTGGAGACTTTTCATCGTACAACTCTTTTTGAATAAGTAGATAGCAACTATCATCATGCTCATCCATGTATTTCCACATAGTCCGTACAGATTTTTTTGTTGTTACATCTATAACACTGATCTTGCCTACATATTCCTTTTGCGAAGCGTCAGGGGTGTCTTGTTCGGAAATATCCTTAGAATTTGTGCAAGCACAAGTTCCTACCGCCAAAACTACGACTAAAAGAATAGTCAATAATGTTTTTATTGTTTTTTTCAT
>DATESI010000131.1:0-2894 GCA_035270905.1 Anaerovoracaceae bacterium | reverse complement strand
TCTATTACGGCTTCGGCTTGGTTGATAGAATTAAGATCTGCATTCTTCGTCAGACCTCCCGCAAGCTCGATGACCTCAAAAAGTCTTGCTCCATTCTTCACCTGGTATACACCTGGCTTTGCAACCTCACCACTGATATCAACATATATACTGCCTGTGGTATTCTCGCCAGTCGAGCCTGCACCTGTCAAATCACCGCTGCCATCTGCAACGCCTTGACCTGCAGTAATTCCATCACCTTCCACGACAATCTCATTCTTGTCCGCAGCCGAAAAAAGGTAAACTAAAAGAGCAACGATAATCACGAGGATTATTGCCGCCCTCTTTATGTTCTTCTCATTTGATTCATAAAAAAACTTTAGTCTCTTAACATTAACCATTTTTTGTCCCCCTTGTTTAACTTAATGTAATCTCACCCTTGCAAGTACCGACGAACAAATATCTCCTTCATTCTCGGCTCTCGCTTCCCTTTACATTATCTTACATTCAAACAAGTGGAAAGTCAAGTTAAAATTGTAAATTGTTTACAAACTTTATTTTTATTCTTTCGACCTCGATTTCTTCCCGCAAGCAATCAAACTCAGCAAACTGGCAAAAGCTGCTGATTACCGCTTCCGGGCTCAAATTGGAAGCACTTCCGCAGTCGAGACACGCCTTTAAAATAAGCATTTCTCCCGCAGGCAAAACCTCAAGGTTTCTTATCTTAGGTCTAATTTCTGTGTCCACCATCTTCTTAGTCTTTTTCTGACGTTTCTTGGCAATGATACTGTCCTGAGCCAGATAAGCTTCGACCAATTTGCCATAGTCCATCTTCCCCATCTTAATAGGAAACTCAATGAGATATTCTGCTTCCTCTGCCATTGAGGCTAACGACTTAATGTTGTCATCAAGCTTAACACAGGACATAATTTCAATTCCGGCGGGCATAGCCTTTTTCATCTTCTCTACTATTTCATCCGCCCCAATTTCTCTTCTGGTTTCAAACTCAATTATCTCATAATTACTGCTGTATCCAAGAGAAAGTGGCTGAGCAAATCCCATCTTAGGATGAGGATTGAATCCTTGGGAGTAATCAAGGTCTACTCCTGTCTTCTTGAAGGCTCGCTTAAACAGCCTCAAAATATCAAGATGTGAGGTGTATTTTATATATCCTTTTTTGGAAAATCTAATTGCAAATCTATTCATAAATGCCTCCTAACGGGCATTTTACCCTTTTGTTTATTCCGCATGATGCACAGCCGTGCCTGCAGTCCTCAGTAGTAGCCTCAGCCAAGGCCTTTTCGTATTCCTTAACCAGGAAATCCCTCGAAATCCCTGCATCGATAATATCCCAAGGCAAAAACTCCTCTACATTTCTTTGTCTAGTGGTGTAAAAGTCGTAGTCAATGCCCGAGTTTGCAAATGCCTGCTGCCATTTTTCAATGCTGAAATGCTCCGACCATGCGTCGAATTTGCACCCCGCCTTGAAAGCTTCAAGAAGCAAGCTGCCAACTCTCCTGTCACCCCTTGCAAACACTGCCTCATAGGTGCTGGTGATATCGTCATGGTAGTTGAAGGTTACGCCCTTAATCTTAAGCTTGTCGTGCAAATAATTATGCTTTTGGGTAAAGCTTTCTGTGGAATCCTGTGGCACCCACTGGAACGGAGTAACTGCCTTTGGCACAAAGTTAGATACGCTAACGGTTACATTAAATCTGCCGCCCATGCCAACTCGCTTGTTTATTTCGACAATTTTTCGAGCAATGTCAGCAATGCCGTCAAGGTCCTCATAGGTTTCCGTAGGAAGTCCAATCATAAAATAAAGCTTAATATGCTTCCACCCAAGCTCAATAGCCTGCTCAACCGCATCAAATATATCCTTCTCGGTGATTCCCTTGTTAATTACATCTCTAAGCCTCTGGGTTCCTGCCTCTGGGGCGAAGGTTAGTCCGGACTTCTTGTATCCCTGAATTTCCTGAAGTACCTTAAAGGAAAAGGTGTCAAGCCTAAGGGATGGCAAGGAAAGAGATACATTACGGTTCTTGCACTCTCTCATAAGGTCCATTGCCAGAGGTTCAAACTCCGAATAATCACTTGTAGAAAGGGAAAGAAGTGATAGCTCGTCATGACCTGTATTATCAAGCTGCTCTGTGGCAAGCTTAATAATAGTGTCCTTACTACGTTCTCTTACAGGTCTATAAATCATGCCCGCCTGACAGAACCTGCACCCTCTGGTGCAGCCTCGGAAGGTTTCAACAACAGATCTGTCGTGAACCGTTTCAATAAAAGGCACAATGTTTTCCGTTGGAAATGGAACATTTTCTATATCCTCAATGATACATCTACTAATCTTATCAGGTGCACCATCATATAGCTTCTTGTACTCCTTAATAGTTCCGTCGTCTTTATATTCAGGCTCATAAAAGCTAGGTATGTAAACACCCTCCATGGTGCATACTTCCTTATAAAATTCATCCTTGATATCAGCCATGCTCTTGCCATTTGCTAAACCATTCTTCTTGGCATCAGCAAATGCATTGAGAAGCTTCGGCAGACTTTCCTCTCCATCTCCAATTAAGAAGATGTCAATGAAATCAGCTAGTGGCTCTGGATTATACCCACATGGCCCGCCAGCGATAATTATTGGGTCGTCACCCGTTCTTTCTTCTCTCTTAAGAGGGATTCCGCCCAGATCCAGCATATTCAAAATATTAGTAAAAGACATCTCGTACTGGAGAGTGAATCCAAATAGGTCCATCTCCTTGACGGGAGTCTTAGTTTCCAATGTAAATAGAGGCATTTGCTCTTCCCGCATAAGTTCTTCCATATCCGGTGCCGGAGCAAAAACCCTCTCGCAGTAGAGCCTGTCCTCTTTGTTTATAATATTATATAAAATCTGCAAGCCCATATAGGAC
>DATESI010000130.1:0-3267 GCA_035270905.1 Anaerovoracaceae bacterium | reverse complement strand
CTGATATACTGTAGCCCAAACCTTTTCTGCTGGTAACTTCAAATACTGGGTAATGAATTCCCAGCCCCATGTTAAGGACTCCTTCTTAAAGTAATCTCCGAAGGAGAAGTTGCCCAGCATTTCGAAGAATGTGCCGTGTCTTGCTGTAATTCCAACGTTGTCAATGTCACCTGTTCTAATGCACTTCTGACATGTTGTCATTCTCTTTGATGGTGGAGTTTCGACTCCTGCAAAGTATGGCTTAAGTGGAGCCATTCCCGAATTTATTATTAATAAGCTCTTGTCATTCTGAGGAATAAGAGATGCGCTCTTAGCTACGTAGTGCTCCTTGCTCTCCCAAAATTCCTTAAACATTTGTCTTATCTCATTTAAGCCTAGTTTTTCCATGTATTTGTATCCTCCAAATTGAATTGTTTATATTATATCATTTATTGAATTATCATAATGTATCATTTTACCATAAATTTCCCTTGAAATAAAGTCAAAATCATAAAAGAAAATCTAAAATATACTTAAGATGTGAGTTAATATCCCAAATATTCCTCCAGTGTTAGTCCACTTTCGTATATCTGGGCGGCTGCGTCCTTTCCGACATATCTTATATGCCACGGTTCATAGCTATATCCTGTAATATTAGACTTACCCTTCTGGTATCTTATGATGAACCCGTATTTGTGGGCGTTCTTGGCAAGCCACTTGCCTTCAGGGGTTGACCCAAATGTTGTTTCAAGTCCCCAGCCCTCGCTCGCACAGGAAACATCAATAGCAAGCCCCGTCTGATGCTCACTCTGTCCCGGCCTTGCACTGTATTTTTGTGCTTCCGCCAATCCATCTATTGAAACATAATTGTTGAATAGCCACTTCTGCAGAGCATAATCCCTGTATCCAGAAACAGCCTTGATGGTATATCCTTCATCCTTAGCACCATTATAAAGCTTAATGAATGCATCTCTTACAACCTTCTTCACCTTGACACTCTGGGTTTGATATCCTTTGAGGCTATATCTTGATGAAGGTACATAGCTGCTGCTAAGACGATTGTCCCTATTCACAAGCATAAGCTTATTCTTAGGATCTTCCTTGATTACTCCAAGAACCTTAGCCTTGGTAACAGCAGAAAACTCGCCATTGACCTTCTTGCCTGCAGAATCAAGGGTATATGTGCAAACCTTGTAATAATAGGTCTTGCCGGTGGTCAGTTCGCTATCCTTGCACCTTCTCTTATTGCCTGACTTGACGCTTTTGACCCATTTGTAGGTTCTGTCAGCAGAGGTTGCCCTGTAGACCTTATAGCCGTCTATTCCCTCAACCTTGGTCCAAGTAACTAGTACCTGCTTGGATCCTCTGAATGATTTGACACTGGCCTCAGGAGCACTAGTTTGCGTAGCAATAAGCGGTCCATCTTGCCCTGTTTGCCCTGTACCATTCGAAGCTGTGTCCGCAGCGCATGCAACTGATGTTGTCGTGAATACAACCAGCAGCAATAATATTAAAATTCTGGATAAATTTTTATTCTTCATATCTATTCCTTTTTAAATTGGTTAATAATTGATTTAACTGACTCTTCTATGTCGCTGATAAACTTGCCAGTCTTCTGTCTGGATTTGTCTATTCCATAGACGTACACTCTTATCTTGGCCTCAGTGCCTGAAGGTCTAATGATTAGCCTGCAATTCTTCTTGAAATTCAGCTGTATAACATCCTCCTTAGGGAGCTTGGTATCACCCAAATAATCGACCTTGCCTTTAATTATATACCCGCCCAAATCCTCATTAACACTTTCACGGAAAAATGCCATTATTTGTGTCATAGTAGCATCACCCGTAGGCCCTGGGAAGTAGTAGTCAAAGGTCTTGTCCATGCAATAGCCATACTGCTCATAGATTGCCTCAAGACGCTGGCAAAGATTCTTGCCCTTGGACTTATGAAATGCAGTCATTAGGCAGATTAGCATAGCACCGCTTACACCGTCCTTGTCCTTGACAAAAGGATTAATAAGATAGCCATTGCTCTCCTCAAATCCAAAATAATATCTGTCACCATGACCCTTGTCCTCAAGGTTTGCAATCTGCTCTCCTATGTATTTGAACCCTGTAAGGGTGTTGGTAACCCTGAGTCCATTGTCCTTGGCAATAAGCTCTGCAAGTGGTGATGAAACAATGCTCTTAACCATGAGCTGTCCCTTCTTAGGTGGGCACATGGTACACATGTAATCCAGCATCAGTATTCCTACCTGATTACCCGAAAGAAGAACCTTCATACCCTCAGCACTCATTGCAACACCAACTCTGTCACTATCAGGGTCCGTGGCAACAATTATATCTCCACCAACCTTGTCGTAGGTCTTAAATGCCTCGCCATAGGCGGTCACATTCTCTGGATTTGGTGCCGGACATGTGGTGAAATTTTCGTCAGGAAACTCCTGAGATTTCACAGTGAATATATTCTTAAACCCGCATCGCTCCAGCACTCTCTGGACATATTTACGTCCCGCACCATTAAGAGGTGTATAGACAATCTTTAGATTATCCTTCGCCTCCTTGGGCTGATCGAATGGCAATCCAATATCTGCAATTTTTTTTATAAATTCATAGCTCACGTTATGATTCAAAAACTCACACCCGTGGTGAACAGGAACATAATCGAAGTAATCAATTCTTTGGGCGGCCTCTGTTATGAGCCTTGGAGCTTCACCCAGAATCTGATACCCTCGGCTGTTATAAACCTTGTAACCGTTGAAAATCTTAGGGTTATGGCTGGCGGTAATCATAATACCCATGTCACATCCCAGCTTGATTATTCCATATGAAAGCATTGAAACCGGTGTAATATCGTCAAAAATGTAAGGGGTTATTCCCTTGCTCTTCAGTGTGTTGTAGACCTCTAAAGCGAAAAGCCGTGAATTCTTTCTACTGTCAAAGGCTATGAGAACCGAAATCTCCGCCCGTGAAACCCTATCGCCTGCGGCGATTTTCCACCCCTCCTGTCTTCCTGAACCTCCGCCCAGAAGATAATCCGCGAGTCCAAGGGTTACCCTGCGAACCGTGTAGACATTCATGCGGTTTGTACCCATGCCAATAATGCCACGCATGCCCGAGGTGCCGAATTTTAGCTCCTTGCAAAATGCGTCCGCAAGCTCATCCTCCGAGAGTCCAAGCTCAACAAGCTCGCCCATATGACCCATGTCCGGAACCTGTTCAATCCATCTCATATATTCAGTTTTCGCCTTAGCGTAAATCTTATCCTTTTCCATACCTATAAGTATAC
>DATESI010000129.1:0-2065 GCA_035270905.1 Anaerovoracaceae bacterium | reverse complement strand
TAAACAAATGGGGAGAAAAAGAGTTACAGAAATATTCCCGTTTCTAATACCTCTTAGGGTTAAGCAAAAATGCTTTTTCCTAGGTAAGCAGATGGAACGAGATGAGAATACTTATTCAGACACAATTAAGGAAGAAAGATTACCATACCTGTTGTTCAAGGACAAATCTACAATGATTAATCCTAATACAGGCATGGACATAATATATCAATACAACAAGGTGCACAATTTGAAGCTTGCGGCACGCACAATGAATGGCGTACTTATCAAGCCTGGCGAGTGTTTTTCATACTTCTGGCTTGCAAGACATGCCGAAGAGAATGGCGAGAAATACAAGGATGGGCTCATTGACCGCGACGACAAGTTGGTTGCAGACAAGGGCGGAGGAATTTGCCAGCTTACCAACAATCTGTTTTGGATATTCCTTCACACAGATATGTCCATAGTGGAAAGGCACAATCACGATATTTTGGATTTCCCTTATCCGGAGGATGGCGTTCCCGAAGGAACCGATGCAACTGTAAGCGACGGCTGGCAGGATTTGATAGTTAGGAATGACACAGACATTACTTATCAGGTTGAAATTGAATTTGATGAAGAATGTATGTGGATTGCTATATATGCGGATACAAAACCCGAATATGAATACAGAGTATTAGCCAAAAATGGGGTATATTACCGCGATGGTGATAAGGTGATGAGAAGGGTTTCTCTCATGAGAGATGAACACGACTTTGAGACAGGGGAATTGATCAAAGAGGTTCACCTATACGATAACGTTTGTGAAATAGGATATGAGGTTGAGTTATGAAAAAGAAAAGAATAGCAGTAGTGTTTGGCGGATGCTCCAGTGAATATGTAGTATCACTGCAGTCATCATATTCCGTAATTACCAATTTGGATCCGGCAAAGTACGAGACCATTATGATTGGAATTACCAAGGATGGAGATTGGTATCTCTTCGAGGGAGATGCAGACAAGATTCCGGCAGATACATGGGCAGAGGATTCAAGCTGCAAGGAGGCAGTAATTTCTCCAAGCAGAAAGCATAAAGGAATTTTGGTTCTTGACGAGGACGGTAAATGGCAGACCCTTACTGTAGACATGGTATTTCCTGTTCTTCATGGCAAGAACGGTGAGGATGGAACTATTCAGGGTCTTCTTGAGCTTGCAGGCATTCCTATTATCGGGTGCGGTATGGGAGCATCATATATTTGCATGGACAAGGATGTAGGACATAAGCTTGCCGCTGAGGTTGGAGTAAGAGTGCCAAAGGCAAGGGTAGCCAGCAAATGGGACAACCCTGCAGAGTATATGAGCCAGGTTAAGGCACTGGGATTTCCTTTATTCGTAAAGCCTGTTAAGGCCGGTTCATCCTTTGGAATCACCAAGGTTCACGACGAGTCGGAGCTTCCAGGGGCAATAAAGGAAGCCTTTAAGTACGACGCAGAGATAATCTTCGAAGAAAATATTGAAGGATTCGAGGTTGGCTGTGCAGTCTTTGGAAACGACAAACCATTTGTAAGCGGCGTAGATGAAATCGAACTCTTCGTTGATTGGTTTGACTACGAGGAAAAGTACACTCAGGAAAAATCAAAGATTCATTTTCCTGCAAGAATAGACGATGAAATTGCAGAGAGAATAAGAGATTATGCTGGGAAAATATATAGAGCACTGCAGTGCAGGGGATTCGCAAGAGTTGACCTCTTCTTAACCCCTGAGAATGATATAGTATTTAACGAAATCAATACTATTCCAGGTTTGACCACCCATAGCAGATATCCGAAGATGGTTAACGGAATGGGAATTTCATACCCTGAACTTCTTGACAAGCTTGTGGAGTATGCCGAGGAGGAATAGCCATGAGTAGGAAAGAGGCAAAGGCGAGAAAAAAGAGAAAGAAACGATATAGAATTAAGCCACGATTTTTCGTCGTAGTCTTATTACTGGTTGCATTTCTTGGTGGAGGAGCATGGTTTTTCATGCAGGAGCAAGGCAAGAGCCTTTATCCCACAGCAATGAACGACGGCCGCAAGATAATGCTAGCGGCAAGAGAATATATCAA
>DATESI010000128.1:0-3253 GCA_035270905.1 Anaerovoracaceae bacterium | reverse complement strand
CTCTTATAGCGAATCTCAAGCCTTCTTCCATTGCGATAGGTGTAATAAGTGCAATTGTCATTGTGGTGTGATCACCAGGCATACACATTTCAACACCTTCAGCAAGGTTAGCAACTCCGGTAACGTCGGTTGTTCTAAAGTAGAACTGAGGTCTGTATCCTGTAAAGAATGGTGTATGTCTTCCGCCTTCTTCAGATGTCAGAACGTATACTTGACCTTCATAATCTGTATGAGGTGTAATAGATCCTGGTTTAGCAAGAACTTGTCCTCTTTCGATATCAGTTCTTTGAACTCCTCTTAATAAAAGACCTACGTTGTCTCCTGCTTGTGCGAAATCAAGAATCTTTCTAAACATTTCAACACCAGTTACAACAGAAGTACTAACAGCTTCTTTAAGTCCTACGATTGCTACTGTTTCTTGAACTTTAATTGTTCCTCTTTCTACTCTACCTGTAGCAACTGTTCCTCTACCTGTAATTGAGAACACGTCCTCAACAGGCATCAAGAAAGGTTTGTCTACTGCTCTTTCAGGTGTAGGAATGTATGAGTCAACAGCTTCCATAAGCTTAATAATTGATTCATATTCAGGAGCGTTAACATCCAATGATGTGGACTGCAAAGCTTTAAGGGCTGAGCCCATAATTATCGGAATATCATCTCCAGGGAATTCGTATGCGGAAAGGAGTTCTCTCATTTCCATTTCAACAAGTTCCAGAAGTTCAGGATCATCAACCTGGTCTGTCTTATTCATATATACTACTATGTAAGGAACGCCAACCTGACGTGCAAGTAGTATGTGTTCTCTTGTCTGAGGCATTGGGCCGTCAGCAGCAGAAACAACAAGTATTGCTCCATCCATTTGTGCAGCGCCTGTAATCATGTTCTTAACATAGTCAGCATGCCCTGGGCAGTCAACGTGCGCATAGTGTCTGTTTGCTGTCTCATACTCTATATGTGATGTTGAAATCGTGATTCCTCTTGCTTTTTCTTCCGGAGCTGCGTCTATTTGGTCGTATGCTTTGATAACGACATTTTTATCAGATATAGCTAATACTTTCGTAATAGCAGCCGTAAGCGTTGTTTTGCCATGGTCTACGTGTCCGATAGTACCAATATTGCAATGTGGTTTAGTTCTTTCAAATTTTGCTTTTGCCATTTTATTTTCTTCCTCCAATTATAATGAGCTAATTCAATATTAATCATATACATTCTACATATGAATGCATGATGTGTCAATAGTTGGTTTTAAGGATTTTGGCTGCCATTTCATCAGAAACCTTATCAAAATGATCAAATTGCATGGTAAATGTGCCTCTTCCTTGTGTATTCGACCTAAGATTAGTTGCGTATCCAAACATTTCCCTTAAAGGAACAAAGCTGGTAATGATAGATTCTTCTCCTCTGGCCTCAACATTTTCTATTTTCCCTCTTTTTGACGTTAAATCTCCTAAAACATCTCCGAGATAATTCTCTGTTACAAATACATCTACACGCATTACAGGTTCAAGCAATACTGGATCAGCTTTTAGGCATGCATCTTTAAAAGCCATGCTACCGGCAATCATGAAAGCCATTTCCGAAGAATCTACCTCATGATAAGAACCGTCTAAAAGTGTAACCGCTATATCTACTATAGGATATCCTGCTTTAATACCATTACCTAAAGATTCTCTAATGCCTCTTTCCACTGCTGGTATGTAAACCTTTGGAATAGCTCCACCAACTGTCTTGTCCGTAAATGTAAATCCTTCGCCTTGTTTTGCAGGTTCGATATGTAGCACTACATGTCCATATTGTCCATGACCACCTGTCTGTCTAACGAATTTAGCTTCTCCTGGTGAAGGTTTTGTAATGGTTTCTTTGAATGTAACCTGAGGACGTCCTTTTGTGGCTTCCACTTGGAATTCCCTACGCATTCTATCCACGATTATATCCAAATGAAGTTCTCCCATTCCAGAAATTATTATCTGGCCTGTGTCGGGATCCGTTTTATACTTAAATGTAGGATCCTCTTCAGAGAGCTTCTTTAATGCTGCAGTCATTTTATCTTGTCCTGCTTTATCATTTGCTTCTACTGCAATGGAAATAACCGGTTCTGGAAACTGCATTGATTCTAGAATTACCGGATCTTTATCATCGCACAAGGTATCACCTGTTACTGTATATTTTAAGCCTACAGCGCATGCGATATCCCCTGAATAAACCTTATCTGTATCGGTTCTGCTATTTGAGTGCATCAGCAGAATTCTTCCAATACGCTCTTTCTTGTTTTTTGTGGAGTTAAGTACATAGGAACCCGTGCTCAACGTACCAGAATAAACTCTGAAAAAGCTTATTTTTCCGACATAAGGATCGGTCATTATTTTGAATGCTAAAGCAGAAAAAGTATCATTATCGTTTGATGGCTTGGTTATCACTCTACTGTGGTCATCCATTGCCACGCCTTCAATTGGAGGTACATCCAAAGGTGAAGGAAGATAATCAGTTACTGCATCAAGAAGTCTTTGCACTCCTTTATTTTTATACGATGAACCGCACAAAACAGGGGTACATTTGAGCTTAATGGTTGCTAATCTAAGTGCAGCCTTAATCTCTTCATCATTAACAGTCTCTCCTTCGAGGTACTTTTCCATAAGACATTCATCTTCGTCACAAACAGACTCTATAAGTTTGATACGATACTCAGTAGCCAAATCAAGCATATCCGCAGGAATTTCTCTTTCCTCAATTTGGTTTCCCAAATCATCTAGGTAATAATAGGCTTTGAACTTAACAAGATCTATTATTCCTACAAAAGTTGATTCTTTTCCTATCGGTAGTTGTATGGGTACGGGGTTAGCACGAAGTCTCTTTTTTATCATATCTATACAACGGAAAAAATCCGCGCCCATTGTATCCATCTTATTGATATAAGCAATTCTTGGTACATGATATTTATTTGCCTGTCTCCATACGGTTTCAGATTGTGGTTCTACACCACCTTTAGCACAAAAAACCGAGATAGCCCCATCTAGAACTCTAAGGCTTCTTTCAACTTCCGCAGTAAAATCTACGTGACCTGGGGTATCAATTATGTTAAGACGATATTTATTCCAATAGGCTGTAGTAGCAGCAGAAGTTATGGTTATACCTCGCTCCTGCTCCTGCTCCATCCAGTCCATTGTTGCCGCACCTTGATGAACCTCTCCCATTCTGTGAAGTTTCCCTGTATAGTAAAGAATCCTCTCCGTGGTAGTGGTTTTTCCTGCATCAA
>DATESI010000127.1:0-5644 GCA_035270905.1 Anaerovoracaceae bacterium | reverse complement strand
TTCTACTTTTCTTCGGCTGCTATATTAATTCCAAGCTCCAAGAGCTGTTCTGGTTCAACACCTGCTGGTGCATCACTTACCATACATTGAGCATTCTGGTTCTTCGGGAATGCCATAACCTCTCTGATGCTGTGTTCCCATGAAAGTAGCATTACAAGCCTGTCAAGTCCGTATGCAAGGCCTGCATGAGGTGGCGCACCGTAATTAAATGCTTCAATTAGGAAACCAAATTTGTCCTCACATTCCTCAGGTGTTAGTCCAAGGATGTCAAACATCTTAGCCTGAAGCTTACGGTCGTGAATTCTCACGCTTCCTCCACCAAGCTCAACGCCGTTAAGAACGATATCGTATGCATCAGCCTTAACCTTAAGTGGATCAGTGTCAAGCATTGGAATATCTTCGTCCTTAGGGTGAGTAAATGGATGATGCATTGCCTTAGTTCTGCCCTCGTCGTCCTGTTCGAACATAGGGAAGTCAACAACCCAAAGCAAATTATATTGTTTGTCGTCAAGGAGTCCTAGCTTGCCAGCAATATCTCTACGCAGGAATCCTAGACTGTCAAATACAACCTTGGCACGATCTGCAACGATGAGGATTAAATCCCCTGCCTTGGCATCAAACACCTTGGCGATTTCGCCAAGCTTTTCTTGGTCGAAGAACTTATTCACTGATGAATTGTATTCACCCTCAAGAACTCTTAGCCATACAACGCCCTTGGCACCGAAGTGTTTAGTCTGCTCTGTAAGCTTGTCTATATCCTTACGGCTGAAGTGCTCGCTGCCGCCATCAATGCAGATTCCTCGAACATCTCCGCCATTTGCAAGTGCATCTGCAAATACCTTGAATTCGCTGCCAGCTACAACATCGTTTAGCTTCTTAAGCTCGAAGCCCACACGAGTATCTGGTTTATCTGAGCCGTATCTTTCCATAGCCTCATCATATGGAATCCTTGGGAAAGGTGTCTGGATTTCTACATCCATTACCTCCTTGAAAAGCTTCTTAAGGAAGCCTTCCTGAACCTGGATTACATCATCAACATCAGCAAAGGACATCTCCAGGTCTATCTGTGTGAATTCAGGCTGTCTGTCAGCACGCAAATCCTCATCTCTGAAGCACTTAGCAATCTGGAAGTATCTATCTGTTCCTGCCACCATTAATAGCTGTTTGAATAGCTGTGGTGACTGTGGAAGTGCATAGAATGTTCCGTGGTTGATTCTGCTCGGTACAAGGTAGTCTCTTGCACCTTCAGGAGTTGATTTATTTAATATAGGTGTTTCGACCTCTGTGAAGCCCTGCTCATCGAAGTAATCACGAGCACACTTGGCAATCTTATGTCTGAAGGTCAGGTTTCTCTGCATCTTCAGCTTTCTAAGGTCTAAGTATCTGTATTTTAATCTCAAATTGTCATCTACATTATCATCATCCTTAATGTAAATTGGAGGAGTATCTGATTCTGCATAGATAACAAGGTCATTTGCGAATACTTCGATTTCTCCTGTAGGCAAATTAGGGTTCTTGGAGCTTCTTTCCTTAACGATTCCCTTGATACCAACTACATATTCACTTCTTAGAGTATCAGCTCTGTCAAAGAGCTCCTGAGGAATTTTGTCGTCAAAGGTTACCTGAGTGATTCCAGTCTTATCTCGCAAATCTACAAAAATCAGGCCTCCTAGGTTTCTGCTCTTTTGCACCCATCCGTTGAGTACAACTTCTTCGTTTACATTATTGATGTTAAGAACTCCACACATATGGGTTCTCTTGAATAATTCTGACATATTTATGTTCTCCTATATTTATTTTGATAGTTCTTCTAGCAAATCTTCAAGCTTAACCTGCTTCTGCTCTGAGTTCTTCATGTTCTTGATGGAAACAACGCCCTCTTCCATTTCATTGTCACCGATGACAACAGTGTACTGGGAGCCTAATCTGTCTGCATACTTAAACTGTCCCTTGATATTTCTTGCAAGGGTATCCATCTCAGCCTTGACGCCCTTTTGACGAAGGTTTCTACAAAGCTTAACACCAAATGCCTTAGCAGGCTCGCCCATAACGGCGATAAAAGCCTTAACAGGTTCTGGTTCAGGAATAACTACTCCGTTTGCTTCCATAAGCATTAGAAGTCTTTCGATTCCAAGACCAAATCCTACACCTGGGATTGGAGGTCCACCAATCTCCTCGATTAGATTATCATATCTTCCGCCTCCGCAAACAGTTCCCTGTGCGCCGATTTTGGTAGTTACAAACTCAAATGCAGTCTTAGTATAGTAATCCAGTCCTCTTACGATTCCTGGGTCAACAACATATTCAATTCCAACAGCATCAAGATTCTTCTTAAGGTCTTCAAATGCATCCTTACATTCGTCGCATAAGAATTCAAGCATCATAGGTGCTCCCTTAACTAGCTCCTGGTCGATAGGTGATTTGCAGTCCAAAATACGGAGAGGATTTCTCTCGTATCTGTCCTTACAAGTATCGCAAAGCTGGTCATATTTAGGCTCTAAGAATTTCTTCAATGCTTCTCTGTGCTTCTTACGACAGTTCGGGCAACCTACGCTGTTAATTCTAAGCTCTATATCAGTTATACCCATTTCGTTGATAAAATCATTACCAATGCAAATTACGTCAAGATCCGCAAGCATATTGGTGGTTCCGAATACCTCAACACCGAACTGGTGGAACTCTCTCAGACGACCTGATTGTGGTTTTTCGTATCTAAAACATGGAATATCATAATAATACTTAGTCGGCTGAACCTCTGCGTATTGTTTGAGCTCAATGAAGGCTCTTGCAGCAGGAGAAGTTCCCTCTGGTTTAAGTGTTATACTTCTATTGCCGTGATCCTGGAATGTGTACATTTCCTTCTGTACTATATCAGTTGTATCTCCAACACCTCTTGTGAACAGCTCTGTATGCTCAAACATTGGTGTCCTAATCTCTTTGAAACCGTATCTGTCACAAATCTCTGCGAATTTCTTCTCCACATAATGCCACTTGTACACCTGTGCCGGTAAAATATCCTTGGTGCCTTTTGGTGCGTTTGTTAACATTTTTCATACCTCCTAAAATAATTTTTTTCTTTTCTATCCAACATTTCATCAATTCGTGAAATATATTCCTGATAGTTGGTTACATTGGGAACCCTCTCAAGCCTGTCCTCCTCTGGGAAGTAGACCTTAGTAATTCCACCGGCTCCCAGAGCGATTATGCTCTGTCTCTCCTCCATGATTCTCACATTATAAATGCAATCATGCCCCAGAATGCAGTAGCCTGTGTTTTCTTTGGCTCCCATCATATGCTTTTGCCTATATAGATAATAGGGAAGGAATCCCTTATCCTTTAATTTTTGTCTGCTGTAAGCAAGCATTTCCTCCACAGCTTCAACCTGCTTGTAATGAAACTCACTATCAAGCTCCACAAGCCTTGATGCACGCTTAACGGCCAGGGTATGGACTGTAATGTTAGTAGCTCCAAGTCCAAGAACCTCATCTAAGGTGTGCTCGAAGTCCTCTAGGCTTTCGCCAGGAAGTCCCGCAATAATATCTGCGTTTATATCCTTAATCCTTGCATCTCTTGCCATCTGGAAGGCCTGCCTAATCTGGTTAACACTGTGGTTCCTGCCGATTAGCTCCAGGGTTTCATCCTTCATGGACTGAGGGTTAATGCTTATTCTTTCGATATTGTGGCTCCTCAGAACCTCTAGCTTTTCTCTGGTTATTGTATCAGGTCTGCCTGCCTCAACAGTAAACTCTCTAATGGCTGTAAGATCAAAACAAGCTTCGACCTTGCTGAGCATTGCATCAAGCTCATCTGCTGTCAAGGTGGTAGGCGTTCCCCCGCCTATATAAATGGACTCGGGCCTATTGCCCTCCTCCTTAAGCTTCCTGCCAACAAATTCGATTTCCCTATGAAGTGCCTCAAGATACCTGCTTATCTCCTCATGCTTCACCTGATTAGATGCGAAGGAGCAATAAAGGCACCTGGTGGGACAGAATGGTATTCCGATGTATATTCCCACAGAATCACCCGCCGGCTTGCCAACGTACTTCTGCTGGTGCAGGTACATATCAAGCAAAAGCTTCGCCTTGTCCTCTGCAAGGTAAAATTTCGACCTTAGGGTCTCAAGAGTTTCCTCGGTGCTCTGGTTTTTTTCGTAGATCTCTCCGCAAAGCTTCACAGGTCTTATTCCTATCAAAATCCCCCAGGGATGAGTTCGGCCTGTCAGCCTTGATAATGCGTCATAAATTTGTCTTTTGACAATATTTTTGCCGCCGTTGCCGTCCTTGTCTTCAGGCATATTCTCAAGGTTATCTTCGTTGACAACAATATCTCCGCCTTCCTTAACCATGACATATTCACTTGGCTTAAGAAAAACCTTAATCAATTCTTCATATTGAGCAGTATTGTCAACATGTTTTATATTAACCTCGTACAAATGGATTGCTCCTTTTTTCAAACCCTACCTGAGTCTTGCCCATATGTCCCGGGTAAACCTCCGTGTCATCAGGCAGAGTATAAATTTTTTCTTTGATGGACTTTTGAATTACATCAAATGACCCACCATAAAAGTCAGTTCTACCGATTGAGCTTGCAAACAGCGTGTCACCGCTGAATAGGCATTTGTCAACCAGAATACACATTCCGCCCTTGGTATGACCCGGAGTAAACAAGAATTTAAGGGTCATATTTCCCACCTGCAGAGTTTCGCCGTCACAAACATAAATGTCCGCATCAAGGACTATGTCCCTGCCGTAAATCTCTGTGGAAACATTTATAGCTGCGTCGTTTAGCATTTCCTTCTCATCGAAGTATGCAACAAGCTTAGCTTCCGGGAATTCCGCCATATGTTGGGGAACTCCCCCAATATGGTCTCCGTGTCCATGGGTCAGGACAATGTATTCTATTGTAAGTCCAAGCTCACGAGCCTTGGCTGTAAGCTTAGGAGAATAATCTCCCGGGTCTACGATAAATCCCTTGTTAGATGTTTCATCATAAACAAGATATGTGTTTGCCTGAACAGGCCCTGTGACATAGTTAATAATTTTCATATAATCTCCTGAATTTATGATTTTGCTCTGTAAACATGTGAAACTCCGTTTACATTTCGAAGTATTCGGAGTACCTTCTGCATCTGCTGAGTACTGGAAATGGAAAGTGTAAGAGTTATGCTGACACTTCCATCCTTGCTGCTCTTGGCATTCATTCCGGAAATGTGTACATCTAAGTCCTCACATGCCCTGGAAATGTCCGCAAATAGCCCTCGTCTGTCATTTCCTACTATGCAAACATCTGCATTGTAGGACTTACCACTCTTGAGATCCTCCCATTCAACCTCAATGAAACGCTGTTTCTCTTCCTCCGGAAGTGATGTGATGTTGCTGCAGTCTGCTCTATGAACAGAAATGCCTCTGCCCTTGGTGATGAAACCTATGATTTCATCTCCCGGAACCGGATTGCAGCATCTTGACACACGAATCATCAGATTGTCGGCACCCTTAACGATAATGCCCGGGTTTTCCCTTCTGTGTCTATCCTGTTTTTCTTTTTTATAGTCTTTTGCGGCGATGTCAGCAATTTTTTCGTCCTTCTTCGCCTCAATATTCTTTTCCTCGTTATAGTAGCTAAATAGGAAATTAGTGTACTTGCT
>DATESI010000126.1:0-11456 GCA_035270905.1 Anaerovoracaceae bacterium | reverse complement strand
GGGGAATCAACTAGAGATTTTGCAATTGATTCAACCAATTTAGTCATTAGTCTTCACCGCTTTCTTACTCAATGATTCCGGATTTTTTTAGAAGAGCTCTAACTGTTTCTGTAGGTTGTGCGCCTGTTCCAAGCCACTTTTTAGCCTTTTCGCCATCGATTTTGATTTCTACAGGCTCAACTAGTGGATTGTAGTATCCGATCTCTTCGATAAACTTACCGTCTCTCTGTGTACGAGAATCTGCTACAACTACTCTATAAAAAGGCTTCTTGTGAGCACCCATTCTCTTTAATCTGATCTTTACCATGATATCTTCCTCCTTAATTATTTGTAATGTATATATCTAAACTCAGTGGTTTTACTGAATTTTAGTACCAATAGCTAATTATTTGCCTTGCCTTATAGACAAGACCACGGGTTCTTAAAACATTCCTCTAAACATCTTGTTCTTCTTCATTGATTTTGGGTTAGAAAACTGCTTAATCATCTTCTTCATCTCGTCATACTTCTTGATGAGATTGTTAACCTGACTTACTGGCTGTCCGCAGCCCGCCGCGATTCTCTTCCTTCTGCTGGCATTGAGCACCGATGGGTCCTGTCTTTCCCCCTTGGTCATGGAGTAAATGATTGCCTCCATGCGAGCAAATTCCTTTTCGCTTTCCTCAAGGTCAACACCCTTCATCTGAGCCTGATTCATCCCCGGCATCATGTCAAGGACCGAACCGAGACCACCCATTTTCTTAACCTGTCCCATTTGGTCCAGATAATCCTCTAGGGTGAATTGATTTTTTTTCAGGCGTTTTTCTAGGCTTGCGGCCTTTTCCTCGTCGTAGCTCTCCTGGGCTTTTTCGATTAAGGAAAGCATGTCGCCCATGCCAAGAATTCGGCTTGCCATTCTCTCTGGGTGGAAAGGTTCAAGTGCGTCGAACTTTTCTCCCATACCCATGAACTTAATCGGCTTGCCCGTTACCTTCTTTGCAGAAAGTGCGGCACCTCCTCTTGAGTCGCCGTCCATCTTGGTCATTACTATTCCATCGATGCCAAGTTTTTCGTTAAATCCCTCGGCAACGTTGACTGCATCCTGACCTGTCAGTGCGTCTACTACAAGAAGTATTTCATGAGGCTTAACCTCTTTCTTGATTGTTACAAGTTCCTCCATGAGAGGCTCATCTATCTGCAAACGTCCGGCTGTATCGACGATCAAAACGTCGAAGCCCTTTTTTTCCGCTTCCTTCTTGGCAGCAGCTGCAATCTTGGCAGGCTTCTTGCTGTCACGCATTGTGAATACGGGAACGTCTACTGATTTGCCCACAACCTCAAGCTGGTCGATGGCTGCAGGTCTATATATGTCGCAGGCGCAAAGCATAGGCTTCTTGCCGTTCTTCTTAAGATAATTTGCTAGCTTACCGCAGGTGGTAGTTTTACCAGTACCCTGAAGACCTACCATTAATAAAGTAGTAAATCCGCTTGGCGAATATGTCAGCTTGCTGTTGGTTCCACCCATAAGGTCAATGAGCTCCTCATTAACAATCTTAATGATTTGCTGTGATGGTGTAAGACTCTCAAGAACCTCCGCACCCATGCACTTTTCTTTAAGCTCAGATACGAACTCCTTTACAACCTTGAAGTTTACATCCGCCTCTAGCAAAGCCAGCTTGACCTCACGCATTGCATCGTTAATATCTGATTCCGATAATACGCCCTTGCCCTTGAGCTTCTTAAATGCTATTTGTAATTTGTCCGATAAACTTTCAAATGCCATTATTTATTCCTCTTATCTATATCAACTCTCCTGTGCAATTTGCTTAATCCTCCAGCTCGTTGATGATAGTCTTTATATCTTCTAATTTTTTAGTTAATTCCTTGTTTTCATTATTGATCTTAATTATTTCATCAATACTTTTGTCAATCTGGGCTATGGCAGAATTAGTATTGACAAACTTCTCTACTAACCCAAGCTTTTGCTCATATATGGCCAAGGCTCTCTCTGCCTTCTTTAGTGCATCATGCACCGCCTGCCTCGAAATTCCTAGCTCCTCAGCAATCTCTGCAAGAGAAAGATTTTCCTCATGATAGAATGCCATGATTTGCTGCTGTTTTTCTGTAAGAAGCTGACCATAAAAGTCATTCCGCAGGCTGGCTTCTGTAATTTTATCTACCATATTTTCATCTCCACTGATCTAGACCTTCGAGTCATTCCACCCTCGCTGTCAAATAGAATCACTTGACACCTCAAATATAATACCATATACGCCAAAAGGTGTCAAGCATTTTAGTTTGACACCTTGCTACTAGTGCTGTCTAGTATATTTATTGTGCTTCCTCTGAAGAAGATATTAAAACATTACAATAGGTGTAACCCCTGTTTGCGTGCGGTATTGAGAGGCACAGCTACAATTTCACGGTGCAAACGAGGAAAGAATTTGGCTATGAAGGAGCTCTGCGAGCAGTTCTAAGGCACTTAGGGCTGCGTAGCAGTTAAATGAAAAGTCCCTGCTGTGGGTTTCGCATTTATGCGTTTAACCCGCAGCGGGGACTTTTTGTTTTAATGGTGTTTATTGGTGTGAAACAGCATGCTAAGTGCCATTGTTTCCTGAGAGACAGAGTCCTTTATCCAAATTCTCCGAGTGAGCCTTGAAATTGCCTGTGACTCGAGCTTCCGCACAATGACAGGGGGCAAGCCTACATTCCGTACTTTTCTTTAGTCTCCTGATCCATAGCCCTATCCGCAAATGTACTATCCAGATAGTCGCTATATCCATGTTCCCTTAGGAACCTAATTGCATTCTTGTCACTCTTTCTTACAGATTCACTGTAGTCATCAAAGTTTAAGAAACAAACAGTTTCTGAATCCATTTGCTGCTCATAGGTTCTGGCTCTAAAGTCAGCATCCATTGCAGCCATCAAACCCTCCTCCTCACTTGCAGGTAGAGTAAGTGCACTGTAATATCCAGCATCATGGATTACAATTTTTTTGAAGTCGTCTGCTGTACGCCCACGGAAAACACCTGCAGACTTATTGTCGTCACTTTCATAAAGTGACTTTATAGCCTCTTCTACTCCAGGCTTAAACCAAATCGCATACTGTCTGCTCATGGTCTTGCCATTCTTTAGATGATAGGTAAAGGCAACATTTCCAACAATCTCTTCATTCTTGCCCTCCTCAGCATAATAAGCAGGCTCCACATAATATTTGTATGGTGTTTGCAAATCCTCCGTAACAATTCTGCTATGAAGCTGTGTCACAGCTTCTATACTTTCTTCATCGTCAAACTTTGCCTTGTACTTTTCATCATCACTATAAAAAGCCCAGTTATCCAAATCAGGCAAAGTCACATAAGCAACATCGTCCTCCTCTGGTACCCTCTTTTCATAGCCTGTAATATCAAATACAGTGAATGAAAGGAATATTGCCGCGATTACTACGAAGATTCCATACTTAATGAAATTCTCCTTGCTGAATATATTCACAGCTCGCTCAATAATCATTCTGCATACTATGAAGAATACCGTAGAGCCTATTACGCAGCCAAAGTAGAAGAATATCATATCGTTGCCACCGTCAGAAATTGACCTTAGGTAATATCCTATTGCGGTCATACCGATGAAGGCAATCAAGATTGAAACAACATCAGCAGCAAGCTTGAATACCATGCCGTTACCTTCATGCTCCAGCTTAACCTTCTTGTAAAGAAGATAGCCTATTGCAAGGAAGGCTAAGGATAATGCTACATAAATCAGCATCAGCCACCACTCGCTGGCCTCAATGATATGACTCATGTTCATTCTGTGAGATAAAGGCGATAGATAGGAATAAACCTTATCAAAGAATTTGCTTCCTTCATAGCCATCCAAGAATGAAATCATATATCTCTGCGTGAAGTAAATCAGTATATTAGTAATATAGTTTAGCAGGAATGCCAGCAATGTATGAACAAATATGGTTCCCGAAATTACCGCAGCAATGGTTGATATTGAGAACACGAATAAAGAAATTATCATGCTGTCAACCATCCAGAGGAATCCGTCACTTCCTGTTATCAAGGCCATAATTAGACCTATTAGTATAATAGGAACTACTACAATAATCATTCCCGAAATAGCTGCACTATTAAACAAACGCTGTCTTGAGAACGGCATACTGTGAATTACTGTTACCGCATTGGTCGTATGGAGATACTTAAACACTGCAATGGAAGCTGCCACAGGCAGTACAACCAGTACAAATATAAACATAAGGTTTCCGTTAGAAAGAATATCCTTAATATACATATCTTTAGCCTGGTTATTTACACCCATCATAACAGGGAAGGGACCCGATGCGAAAAATAGCAAGAACCCAACCATAGCTATAGCCCAATATTGCTTCAAATTCTCTACAATTAAAGCAGGTGATATACTAAAAAATGATTTCGTTAATTTCATCGCTTTCACCTCCTAATTCATAGATAAATATTTCTTCTAGGGATAATGGTAGCAGGTCGAATACCAGCGGCTCCTGTGCCTCTATGATTTCCTCAACCTTTTCCCTCTTATCCTTGATAATGAGTAGCTCCAATGAGCCACGCTTTTCCTCATGCAATACATTAAGTCCTGACAAATCCCCTTGCCCATTCTTAAATGCAACCTGAACCTTGTGCATATCACTCTTCAAATCATCTAGGTCACGCTCAAGAACCATTTTGCCCTTGGAGATAACCCCAATATAATCGCATATGCCTTCCATTTCCTTAAGGTTATGGGATGATACTAGGACCGTCATCTCACGCTCCGCAACATCGTCAACAATAAAACGCCAAACCATCTTTCTTACGATTGGATCCAGCCCGTCTATTGGCTCATCGAGAACGAGGTAATCTGGCATGGTGGACATTACAAGTGAAAATGCCGCCTGCTTCTTCATACCCTTAGAAAAGCTTCTGATTCTCTTGCTTGGGTTTAGCTTGAACAATGAAATCATATGCTCAAACCTTTCCTCATTCCAGTCCTTATACACCTTGCTATAGAACCTACCCATACCCTTCAGGGTGTAGTTATTGAAGAAAAATAGGTCGTCAGGTATTAGTCCTATTCTCATCTTTAGTGCTTCGTTGTCGTCAGGTGACACTCCGTCTATTAACAATTCTCCCTCATCTGCCTTCAAGATTCCTGCAAGATGCTTGATTATTGTCGTTTTGCCGGCACCGTTAGTTCCAATTAGACCATATATTGACCCCTTCTGTACATTTAAGTCTAGATTGGATAAGGCCAGTTCACCGTCGAAGCTTTTACATAAATTATTAACTTTAATCATGCTGATTACTCCTCTCTAAAATTACTTCCTTGACAATGGCCACAGCCTCGTCATAGGTTAGCCCCAAATACTGCAAGTCCTTGAAAGCTGATAAAATTTCTCTCTTGATGTCGTCAATTTTTTTATCATCCATTAGGATATCTTCCTTGGCGGCAACAAAGGTCCCTACGCCGGAGGTGGTGTAGACATAGCCTGCACGCTCCAGCTCCTTATATGCCTTGAGCACAGTATTAGGATTAACTGTAATTTGTTTTGAAAGATCTCTGACAGATGGCAGTCGCTCCCCTTCAGCCAAAACCCCTGTCATAATCAGCTCCTTCAGATTGTCGATAACCTGTTCATATATAGATTTTCGACTTTTCATATCAAGCTGAAACATATATTAATCCCCTTTCTTTGATAAGGGCAAATAGCAGAAAAATACTGTTATTTACTCTTTATGGGGTAAGTGTACTACATGAACTAGTACACTGTCAACACTTATTTACAAATTCCTATAAAAATGTTATACTAACTTCAATATGCGAGCCTTTGCAGAATTGCTCGCTTACCTACAAGCAAAAGGAGTATTAAACATGGAAGACTATCAAGAAATAACCTACGAAAGCAAGAGTCCCAAGGGCAAAAAAAGCCCTGTGAAAAAAGGGATTTTAATCTTCGTCATTATTTTAATTGCATGCCTGGTTCTGGGTGTGGGCTGCAGGGCAACCTTTAATGGCTTGCTTGGAAGCTCAGTAAACAATGATGCAACTATTGATTACAGTAGTGACTACATCGGAGTTTTGACCATTGAGGGAACAATATCCGAAACAGAATCAAGTAGCGTTTTGACGGGAACAAGCGGCTACCATCACCAATGGCTTCTAAACAGAATTGACGATATGATAAATGACGACCAGAACCAAGGTCTTGTACTATTTATCAATACACCTGGTGGCAGCGTTTATGCCAGTGACGAGCTTTATTATAAGATTAAGGAATATAAGGAAACAGGTAGGCCAGTGTACTCCGCAATGGGTTCACAGTGCACCTCTGGAGGATACTACATTTCCGCACCATGCGATAAGATTATTGCCAACAGAAACTGCTGGACAGGTTCAATCGGCGTAACCATCGGAACTCTTTATGATATATCCGGACTTCTTGACAAGCTAGGAGTTGAAACTGTAACCATCACCTCCGGCGATAACAAGGCAATGGGAAGCACAACAGACCCTATGACAAGTGAGCAAAAGGCAATTTTCCAAAGCCTAGTAGATGAAGCCTATGATCAGTTCGTTGGCATCGTTGCAGAAGGTAGAGACATGAAGGTTGCGGAGGTTAAGAAGCTTGCAGACGGCAGAGTTTACACTGCTAAGCAGGCTAAGAGAAACGGCCTTATTGATGAAATCGGAACATTGGAAGAAGCAATAGAGACAATGCAGGAAGACAAGAATCTTTGGAGCAGCAATGTTGAATACATTGATTACCAAGAGAACACATCATTTGGCTCACTCTTTGCACAGGCTTTCAAAAACAAAGAGGCATCCAAAATCACAGAATACGACCAGCTTAAGGCTCTTATGGCTGAAAACAACAAATTTACTGTCACATACATGGCAACAGTACAGAAGTAATATAATCCGAAACAGGACATTGATATTTAAGCCCGCTGAGGGGAAATGAGAATTATAATGAAAAAAATGTATTTAATACTGACTAATTCTGAAACAGTATTTTCTAAGTTTCTTAGACTATTCACTAAGAATTATTACAACCATGTTGCATTTACATTTGACGATGACTTCAATAGAATGTACACCTTTGCAAGATGGGTTACATGGCTACCACTCTTCTCTGGCTTTGAGATTGAGAACATCAATAAAGGAGTTCTAAAGAAAAAGCCACAGACAGAATGCCGTATACACGAGATATGGATTTCTGACGAGGAATACAATGCAATAAATATAAGAATGGAGAGATTCCTTGCATCCCCCAAATTGATGCATTGGTACAACTTCGCAGCTCTTCCGTGTATTCAGTTTAACCTACCATATAGGAGTCAAAACAGCTTCGTATGCTCCACCTTTGTTGCATACATACTGAGCGACATATTGAACTTCAAAAAAAAGTATTCCTATGTCACTCCTAATGATTATACAGATCTTAGACTTCCCATCAAGTACGAGGGAGTCCTAGCAGAATACATATTAGAGCGAAGATGCAAAGCAGAGGCAAGAAAAGCCCTTATTGCAGAGAGAAAAGCCAATCAGAATATAGGTCACACAAACAGACGAATAAACATATAAACCAAAAGAGCACAACCCTAGCATATAGCAATTAGGTTGTGCTCTTATTTTGTTTCATTACAGGTGCGGGCTGACGAATATGCGAACTGCAAATTATAGCCTCCAGTATCTCCATCTATGTCTACTACTTCTCCAATAAGATGAAGTCCCGGTACCCTCTTACACTCCATGGTTTTGAGGTTTATTTCCTCCAGGGAAATTCCGCCTGCAGTGCACATGGCTTCCTTGTATCCCGAAACTCCCGAAACAGTAAAGCCTTGTCCGCATAGGTTTTGAGCTAGAGCCTTCAGTTGCTCTTTGGAATCCCTTACGACAATCTGCACTAATTTCTTCGGCAAATCAAACTCACTGCAAACTATATTATCTAAGCTTTTCTTGTTGCCCTTGGTTACTACCTTTAGTCTTGAAAAAATCTCCTCCAAGCTATGCGGGTATAGATAATTGAGTACAATTTTGTCACCGTTAATTACATATCGTGAAATATCTAGGATTGCTGGCCCCGAAAGGTTCTGGTGAGTAAGGAGAACATCGCCAACCTTGGATGCAATCCTTTTATTGTCCCTAAGTATTGAAATACCGATATTCCTAAAGGATATCCCCGAAGCCTCTGTATATGGATAGTTTTCCACGAAAATAGGAACAAGTGATGGCTTAGGCTGTATCACCTTAAGGTCAAAGGAATCCTTCAAAACCTTTAGCATACTCCCGTCTGAACCAGTGGAAGGATATGAGCATCCACCCGTAGCTACAATTACCTTCTTGGCAAAATAGGAGTTGCTCTTGGTGGTGACGGTGAATATATCCTTTTCCTTGGATATATTCCTTGCCTCCTCGCCTAGCACCGTGGCGAAGCCATTTTCCTTGCACCTATCAAGTAGCATGTCTAGTACATCTCTGCTCTTAAGGGAAAGGGGAAACACCTTGCCGTCCTCTCTTTCCATGGTAGGAATACCCCTATCCATTAGGAACTCCATAAGCTCCTGATTATTATGCCTGTATAATATGCCTCGAATTTTGCTGCCATTATCACCATAGCGTGGGATGAAGTCCTTGATTGAACCTCCGTGAGTGATGTTGCACTGGCCGCTGCCACTCATGAGAAGCTTGGTACCCGGGCGACTTGTTTTTTCAAGTATAAGTCCCTTAACTCCACACGCAAAAGTGGCACCACAAAACAAGCCTGCGGCACCACCTCCGATAATTATTACATCTTTAATTTGATTGTTATTATCCTTGAATTCCTTACTCATAGATCTACTACTCTACAGGCTCGCAATCATCCAAATCAACAGGAACGATAACATTCTTTGCATCCTCCAGAGTCTCCTCCGGAACATATATGTCTATGGGCTGTGTCATATTTTGACCCATAAAAATTTCTAAGTAATTGCTTGCACCCTTATATTTTTTTACACATGGGATTCCCTCGCCCTTAAGCTTGGATTCCAAAATGTCAGCCTCGAAGCTTCCCTGCACTGTGCAAAGATATACTCCATCACGCCAAACACGGTCCTCTTTAATTCCAATCATACTAACCTCCTATAGTCAGCAAGAGCGTGCAAAATATGCACGCCCCCTGCAATTTGATTATAACGCCTTTGTCTTGATTTCATCCAATAATCTTTCCTGGAAGCTGTCAATTCTCATCTCGCCAAGCTCCCCTTCCTTGTTGGAACGAACGGATACTGTTCCTGACTCTGCCTCATGCTCACCGATAATGCAGATGTATGAAACTCTTTCGTTTCTTGCTTCACGAAGCTTGTATCCAATCTTTTCGTTTCTAACGTCAAGCTCAACACGAAGTCCTGCTTCTCTGAACTTATCAGCAAGCTCCTTAGCATAGTCTGCAAAAGGCTCAGCAATAGTAAGAATCTTAACCTGTACAGGTGCCAGCCATAGCGGGAACTTACCTGCGAAATGCTCAGTCAAAATTCCGATGAATCTTTCGATTGAACCGAAGATTACTCTGTGTATCATAATAGGTCTGTGCTTTTCATTGTCAGCACCTACATAAGTAAGGTCAAATCTCTGTGGCATCTGCATGTCAAGCTGGATAGTACCGCACTGCCATGTTCTGCCGATTGAGTCCTCAAGATGGAAATCAAGCTTAGGGCCATAGAATGCTCCGTCGCCTTCGTTAACAACGTAAGGAACTCCAAGCTGCTTCATTGCCTCTTGAAGAGCGTTCTCTGCCATTTCCCATTCTTCGTCAGTTCCCATTGAATCCTCAGGTCTTGTGGATAGCTCAATGTGATACTTGAATCCGAACATGCTATAAACATCATCAATGAACTTTGCAACACCTACTAGCTCGTCGGTAATCTGCTCTGGTAGCATGAAGATATGTGCATCATCCTGAGTAAATGTTCTTACTCTCATAAGGCCGTGTAATGCTCCTGACAGCTCGTGTCTGTGAACCTGACCCAGTTCTCCCATTCTGATAGGAAAATCTCTGTATGAGTACATTTTACGCTTGTAAGCAAGCATTGAGCCCGGACAGTTCATTGGCTTGATAGCGTAATCCTGATCGTCAATCTTAGTGAAGTACATATTGTCCTTATAGTGATCCCAGTGACCGGAGGTTCTCCATAGCTGCTCGTTTAGAATAAGGGGAGTTTTGATCTCTACATATCCTCTCTTAGCGTGCTCCTGTCTCCAAAAATATTCTAGCTCGTTTCTAATAACCATTCCCTTAGGCATGAAGAATGGGAATCCCGGACCCTCCTCGAAGATTGCAAACAAATCCATTTCCTTACCAATCTTACGGTGGTCTCTCTTCTTAGCCTCTTCAAGTCTATTGAGATACTCGTCAAGCTCCTCCTGTGATGGGAAGCATGTTCCGTATATTCTCTGAAGCATCTTGTTGTGCTCGTCGCCTCTCCAGTATGCACCGGCTACGCTCATAAGCTTGAATGCCTTGATTTGTCCTGTGGAATCCATATGAGGTCCTGCACAAAGGTCCACAAAGTCGCCCTGCTGGTAGAAGGAGATAATTGCATCCTCAGGCAAATCGTTGATTAGCTCTACCTTGTAGTCCTCATTTCTATCTGCCATGAATTTGATAGCCTCAGTTCTTGGAAGTTCAAATCTCTCAAGCTTGTAGTTTGCCTGAACGATTTTTTTCATTTCCTTCATAACCTTAAGAAGGTCCTGATCTGAAAGCTTATGCTCCATATCGATATCATAGTAGAATCCATCCTTGATTGATGGTCCTATTGCAAGCTTTGCATCAGGCCAGATATTCTTAACTGCCTGTGCCATAATATGTGAAGTAGTATGTCTATAATTACTTCTGACCTGCTCGTCCTCAAAATTTATTTTTTCTTTTGCCATTTTATTATCCTCTCTTTCTATCTATTGTACGGTCTCGCCCGTTCCTGGGTCCGTTGGCTCTGTAGTTCCCGGATCAGTAGGGTCCGTTGGTTCTGTCGGTTCACTTGGGTCCGTCGGCTCGCTAGGATCTGTTGGTTCTACCGGATCCGTTGGCTCGATTGGCCCCGGTGTAGTTGGATCAACTGAAGGAAGTCCCTCCTGTGGAAGATTATCGTCCTTTTTATCCTTGTAGTTATCCTCTTCCTTAGCCGCCGCAATGTTAGCCGCTATGGTATTGCTTATACTCCTTGCTGTATCTGATGCAACGAAATCGGTACGCATGAATACTTCTTGATGGAGCTTAACGATATTGGCCTCTAGGTTATTCGGGAATACATATGAAACCTTACCTATATACCCGCTGCTTACATTATATGGCCAGCCAACACTTCCGTTAATCTTGTATGTCGGTGTTCTCATAGCAAGGGCTATAATGTCGCTGTTGCCAAGATTGGTTTGAACCTGTGGCATCATCATGTTAACGATACCATCAAGCTTGCCCC
>DATESI010000125.1:0-2386 GCA_035270905.1 Anaerovoracaceae bacterium | reverse complement strand
GCCAAGGGCGACAATGTAATGCTTGGATATTATGAAAACCAGGAGGCAACTGACGAGGTGCTTCGCGATGGTTGGCTATACACGGGAGACCTGGCACGAATCGATAAGGACGGCTACATCTTCATCTGCGGCAGACAAAAGAATGTTATCGTTATGAAGAACGGCAAGAATGTATTCCCTGAGGAAATAGAAAACCTCATCAACACTCTGCCATACGTGGAGGAAAGCATGGTCTTCCCTATGGAAAAGCATAATGAATTTGTTATTTGGGCGAAGGTTGTTTACTCTGCTGAGTATCTCAAGGACCACGGTCTAACATATGACGAGCTCAAGAAGATTGCAGAGGAGGACATTGAGAAATTCAATGACACCATGCTAAAATATAAATCAGTGAGACATATTCTTCTGTCGGACATTCCGACTATCAAAACTACCACTCAAAAAACCAAGAGGAGAGATGAGATGGTACAGATACTTAAGGAACTTGCCAACGACGAGAAGGTTCTATGATTTAAAGATTATTATATCTTCACCAATTTTTACAATTGAGCTCCATGGAAGCTGGAGAGATTCGCTTCCTGGGGAATATTTACCTTTACTTTGAAAATGCGGCACTATCAAGGCTTTGATGGTGCCGTTTGTTTCGTCAAAAAGCATTTCGGCATCCCAAAACTTCCCATGGCGGCTGCCCTTCGTTAAGTCAATAATTTCCTTGTCTCCGATTTCACTTAATAGCATATTTTTTCACCTCCGACAAATAATACATTTAAATACTAATGATTAATACTACTGCGGAGGGAAGAAAAATATGAACAATCAAATGCAAAATCAAGGGAATAACCAAGGAAATAGCCAAGGCAATAACCAAGGCAATAACCAAGGCAATAACCCAAATCCCAATCAGGACCCCAAGGAGCAGGCTGACGACAAGCGTGAGTCAGAAAACCTAATCAAGGAACTTGGGCTTCTTGCTACGGGAAATAATTTCAAGAGTAATTATCAGTACATTAACATTATTGGCTGCATTGAGGGACATACTACCATGACTCCAGAGAATAAGACTACGAAATATGAGCATCTGATTCCACAGCTGGTTGCAGTTGAGGAAAACCCAGATATTAAGGGGATGCTTTTGATTCTCAATACTGTTGGAGGAGATGTGGAGGCGGGGCTTGCCCTTGCGGAGATTATTGCATCAATATCCAAGCCGGTGGTGACTCTAGTGGTGGGCGGCGGACACAGCATAGGTATACCCCTTGCCGTATCAGGAGACTATTCCTTCGTTGCCAAGTCTGCAACCATGACAATGCACCCAATCAGAACATCAGGCACCCTTATAACTGCCGACGCCACCTTCGAGTACCTAAGAAAGACTCAGGACAGGGTAGTGGACTTTATCACAGAGCATTCCAAGGCTAAGAAAAAGGTTATCGAAGAAAAGATGAACAAGACGGGAAATATGTCTAATGATGTGGGTACCGTACTATTCGGAGAGGATGCGGTGGACATGGGATTAATAGATGAAGTAGGCGGTTTATCTCAGGCATTGGGTAAGCTAAAGGAAATGGCAGAAAGATAGAAAAAGGTAAAATTAAAACTTAAAGGTAAAATTAAAACTTATTAGAAAAAAATTAAAAAATATGTAAATTTAAGGTTGACACATATTTACAAAAATGCTATATTATCTTCAAGGGATTGGAGGTAAATAATGGCAATCATTACAGTAGGTATTTTATCAGAGGATATGAATTATGGTAAGGCGTTAGCTAAGGGACTATCCAGAGAAGCAAGTCCAATGGAGTTTTTTGTAATGGACAAAAATTCATGGGACAGCCAATCAGGACTAGATATAGCTTCTGACCTTGATATGGTTTTGACTGATATGGATATTTGCGGCGAAAACATCATTAGGCTAATGGATACACCTCAGTGCGAAAACATTTATGGTGAATCACCATTTGCGGTGTTTAGATATAAAAAAAGTAGGTCGTTAATTAATGACCTGCTTTTTGTGTACTTTAAACTGACCGGCAAAAGGGTGGAATGCAAAAATGACGAGGGTGCTAGGATTATTGCCTTTGGCGGAATGTCAGGGGGAGCAGGAACTACAAGTACTGCAATTGCCACAGCTATTATGATGCACAGATTATATGGCAAAAGGTCGATATATCTTAATGTGAGCCCGCTGGATGATTCCATGAAATACCTTGGAGCTAATCAAGCTACGGATATTGTCAAGCTTCTCTATTATTTGGAGAGTGACCCAGAGGGTGACATGAATATCCCAGTAGAGAGCTTCATCAATGAGTATTGTGAGGGTCTTGACTATCTTAGCAGCAGTTTATTTGGAATAACCCTAAACAGTGCATCGCAAGATACACTAATG
>DATESI010000124.1:0-6856 GCA_035270905.1 Anaerovoracaceae bacterium | reverse complement strand
AGCATTTCCTTTTCCATAGCCAAAATAATGTCCTTGCTAAAGTTCTTCAAATCAGGAAGCTTGCCTGCAACAGCATCAACCTGCAGTTCCTCGCTAGTCTGGAACAAAGAAATCTGTCCTGCTACATTCTTCTTGGCGTTGTTCTGCGCAGAGTCAATTAGACCCTCATAAACCGCCATGTGGGCAGCGCGGTTTTCCGATAGACAATCCAGAGCCCCCGCTTTAATAAGGCTTTCAATAGCCTTTCTATTTATTTCACTTATGTCTACATTGTTGATTAACTGGAAAATATCCTCAGGCAGACCCTTCTCCTCCCGAGCCTTAATTATGGCATCAACAGGACCCTCTCCCACATTCTTAACGCCGTTAAGTCCGAAACGAATCTTTCCATCCTCAACAGTAAACTTCTTGCCGCTCTTGTTAACATCCGGTGGCAAAACCTCGATACCCATGTCGTTGCAGTTCCTTATATACTTGGCAATCTGCCTCGGATCGTGCATTACCGATGTCATAAGGGCCGCCATAAACTCAACAGGATAATAAGTCTTGAGATACCCCGTCTCGTAGGCAACAACCGCATATGCAGCCGCATGAGATTTGTTGAAGGCATATTCCGCGAAGCTGACCATGTCCTGAAAAATTTCAGAAGCAGCCTTCTCGCTGACACCGTTTCGCACACAGCCCATAATTTCAATATTGCCATTCTCGTCGTCCTTGCCGTGGATGAAATACTGCTTTTCCTGAAGCATAACGTCCATCTTTTTCTTACTCATGGCACGGCGAACTAGGTCAGAACGACCATAGCTGTATCCACCAAGGTCACGCACAATCTGCATAACCTGCTCCTGATAAACCAGGCAGCCATAGGTTACACCTAGGATTGGCTCCAGCTTTGGCGTAGCATATTTAACCCCTGCAGGGTTTTTCTTATTTGCAATATATTTTGGAATTGAATCCATTGGACCCGGTCTATAAAGAGATATTCCCGCAACAACATCCTCAAAGCATGTGGGGCGAAGACTCTTCATGAACTGAGTCATACCGCCACTCTCCAGCTGGAAAATTCCCTCCGTATTGCCGGCAGCAATCATTTCATAAACCTTAGGATCGTCATATCCCATCTTGGCGAAATCAATGCTGTCGCCGAAGTCCTGATCTATAAGCTCTAGGGCATCACGAATTACCGTCAAGTTTCGCAAACCCAAAAAGTCCATCTTAAGGAGTCCCAGTTCCTCAATTGTAGTCATAGTAAACTGAGTGGATAGCCCCTTGTCCGATAGGTATAGGGGTACGTAATCATCAATTGGATCCTTAGAAATTACAACACCTGCGGCGTGAGTTGAAGCATGACGTGGCATTCCCTCAAGAGCCATAGACATGTCAAGAACCTTCTTTACTATCTCCTCATTTTCATACCGTGACCTAAGCTCCCCGTTCATTTCAAGAGCACGGGCGATAGTCATTTTCAAATCAAAAGGTATAGCCTTAGCAATGGCATCAGTGTCCGCATAGCTTACACTAAGAGCCCTGCCAACGTCGCGAACAACAGCCTTAGCCTTGAGAGTTCCGAAGGTGATAATCTGAGAAACCCTGTCCTTGCCGTATTTTTCAATAACATAATCTATAACCTCGCCCCTTCGCTCAATGCAAAAGTCGATGTCAATATCCGGCATGCTAACACGCTCCGGATTGAGAAACCTTTCAAAAATCAAATTGTATCTTATTGGGTTGATGTCCGTAATCTTCAGGCAATATGCAACAAGGCTTCCCGCCGCAGAGCCCCTCCCAGGACCCACCATTATCTTATTTTGCTTAGCATAATTTATGAAATCCCAAACAATGAGAAAATACTCCACATAACCCATAGTTTCAATAACCCCAAGCTCGTATTCAAGCCTGTCGCGAAGCTCCTTGGTTACATCATCATAACGCTCTTTAAGTCCCTCAGCACAAAGCTCACGCAAATACCCAGAGTTGTCCTTCCCATCAGGGGCCGTAAACTCCGGCAAATGATACTCACCGAAGGTAAACTCAACATCGCACTCCATGGCGATTTTGTGAGTGTTTTCAATGGCTTCAGGGGCATAAGGAAACAGCTTCCTCATCTCATCCTCGCTCTTAAGATAGAACTGGTCGTTAGGAAACCTCATTCTGTTTGGATCATCTATTGTGGTGGCCGTCTGAATTGCAAGAAGCACATCGTGAGCCTCAGCATCAGATTGATTAACATAGTGCACATCGTTTGTGGCAACCATCTCGATGCCTAGCTCCTTGGCAAGCTTCACAATCTGCGGATTGATGCGTGCCTCCTCCTCAAGACCCTGGTCCTGAAGCTCAAGATAAAAGTCACCGCCAAAGATTTCCTGAAGCTCCTTGGCCTCCCTCTTGGCACCCTCATAGTCCCGGTTCACCAGCATCCTCTGAATATTTCCCGCAAGACAAGCAGAGGTGGCAATAACCCCCTCGTGATACTCCCGCAAAACACTCTTGTCGATTCGCGGCTTATAATAAAATCCGTCACGGAATCCCGTGGAGACAATCTTCACCAAATTCTTATAGCCCTGATTATTCTTGGCAAGCAAAAGCAAATGTCCCTGATACTTGTCCTTCTCAGCCTCCTTGTCGTGAAGACCCCTGGCCGCCGTGTAAACCTCACAGCCAATAATCGGCTTAATGCCCTGCTTCTTGCACTCACGATAAAAGTCAATGACCCCGAACATAACCCCGTGGTCCGTAATGGCCAGCGAATCCATGCCCAGCTCCTTGGCCCGCGCCACCACATTCTTAATGCGCGCCGCACCGTCCAGCAAACTATATTCAGTATGTACATGTAAATGAGTAAAAGCCATAATTTCCCTTTCTAAAGTCCCCGGGTCCCAACCAAACCTTCACCGTAGGCGTGCCGCCTAGGCCCCGGGTCCGGGTTTCTTAGCAGTACTTTTCCGCTATGCTGGCTAATATCCTCAGCCCGCGAGTCATGTCCTTAGGCTCCGCATATGCATAGGAAATTCTAATTGCATTGTTTTCCAGGTAGTCATAGACGTTACCTGGATTGAAGAGTACATTTTTAGCGAGACACTCGCTAAAAATTTTATCCATAGGTAATTTTTTGTTAAATTTGAGCCAGATATAAAATCCGCCCGTAGGCTTTTCCCAGGTTGCCATTCCCTTGAAGCTTTCATCTAGGGCATCTAGGGCATTGTCCCTACGCTGTCTCAATTCCTCTCGCAGACCTTCAAGATATGTATCAAATTTGCCGCCAGATAGCAGCTCAGTCATCATCCATTGAGATACAGAGGATGCACCGTAATCAACCTGCATCTTAACATCACCAAGTCTTTCAACCACAGCTTCCGGTCCAACGCACCAGCCGATTCTTAGACCCGGTGCCATAGTCTTGGATATTGTACCAAGGTATAGAACCATGCCGTTTTCGTCGTAGGCCTTAATAGGCTTTGGCGGCTTTTCCTCAAGCCAAAGCTCGCCGTATGCATCATCCTCCAGCACTGGAAGCCTGTTAGTCTGGCAGAACTTGAAGAGTTCCTTTCTTCTTGCCTCACTCATTACCCCGCCCGTTGGGTTGTGATGAGTAGGTATTGTATATAGAAGGGAATCAACAGAAGCATTCTTAATGTTCCAATACTTCATACCCTCATTATCCATAGGTACACCCATCATATTCATTCCTGCAGACTGGAATATCTGCAAGGACTTAAGATAGGTAGGTGCCTCCGTATATACATCCGCACCCCGCTTAAGCATGCAAACAGAAATCAGCTGCAACGCCTGAAGGCTTCCCGATGTAATCAAAATGTTGGAAGGCTTAACATGAATACCCTGCACCCTGCCCAGCCTTTCCGCCAAAGCCTCCTGCAGCTCAGGCAATCCCAGGGTTCCAAGATAGTTGAGGGAAGGAACCCTTTCCGGCATCCTTCTGAATATCTTAGTCACCAGCTCGTTTGGGTATAGGCTGGGGGCGATTTCACCCGTTCCAATCCTTATATATTTTTCGTCAAACTCCAGCTTGTTAATGGTTTGGATGGTTGGCATGTTGGCCTTGAATGGGCCGCTCTGTATGTATTTGTTCCAATCAGGTGGCTGGCTCATAAGAAGTGACCAAGTATTACTGCAAATCCTCGTTCCGCCCCCAAAGTCACTTTCCAAAATCCCGTAGGAAATCAGCTCCTCCATTGCAGTTACAACCGTGCTTCTGTTCACGCCAAAAGCCACAGACATAGCCCTTTGAGAAGGTAGCCTGCTTCCAATAACCCAATCGCCGCGAGCGATCTTTTCACTTATGTAATTGACAATCTGTCTGTAGATTGGCTCCCCCGAATTCTTGTCCGGCGTCCAATCAATTATTATCTCTTTTTCTTTCATATCTATATTGTAAACTTGGTTGGGTACAAAAGTCAAGGTAATGCGTTCCTGCCCCGCCCTTTTCTCCCTTCCCAGTCGCCCCCAAGCATCCTCAAATTCCCTGCCAAATCTCCATTTTCCTGCTTTATAATACCCCACCCACAAGGGTATAATGACCTTAACAACTATGGTGAACGCGAATGCACCGATGCAGCGGTTCAGCTACACAGCGATTCAGCTACGCAGCAATTCAGCTATACAGCAATTCAGCTACGCAAAGTGCAAGAAAGGACTAAGGGACACAAATATGAAAATACAAACAAACAATATATTCATCCAACCAAACACCAACATCAAACCCCGAAACATACTAATAACACTACTACTGGCCCTGTGCCTAGTAACCACAATGATACCACTCTACACCGGCCAAGCCTACGCCGCAGTGGGTTCTGCACCGACAAGCGTCAAAATCGGTGGTCTTGAAATGGTATCTGGTAATAACACAACCTACTACTATGTAGACCAAACTACATCCAAAGTTGCAGTTACAACCGATTCAAGCGTCTCATGGACTGCAAAGTATGACCCAACCTCAAAAACCTTAACCCTAAGCAACCTTCAATTTGACAGTGGAACCACAGGACTTGAAGATGGTGCAATCTATGCCAACGGAGATTTAAACATTCATCTGTCTGATGGCACCAACAACATAATCATCAATGGTGATTTAAGTGGAACTGACGAAGTAAAGAACTTTGGCATCAAAGTGGAAGGTAACCTTATAATCACTGGCAGTGGTAAACTAACCGTCAAAAGTGGCAACACAAAATCAACCGGAAAGGTTGAATCCAATGGCATCTTCACAGGCGGCAACCTGACTATCTCTGGTTCTGCCACAATTCATTTCACCGCTGGCACCGCTTCATCCACTAGTGCCCAAGCAAGTAGCCGTGGAATTTACTGTACCAGCAGTTTCACACTTTCTGACCATTGCAGTGTCAGTGCCAATGGAAAGGATATCTTGGCTGGCAAGGGTGTCAACCTTTGTTCATATGGGATTGAGGCTTCCAAATTGATAATATCTGATAACGCAAGACTTTGGGCCACCAGCGGTTATGGGAAAAAGTCCTATGGTATATCAGTTACTTCTCCCATCTCATCATCTGGAGGCACAATTACAGCCACAGGTGGCTCCGCAGATGACGCATCATATGGTATTTATACATCATATTATTATGCTACCGACACTTTTAATATATCTGGTAGTAGGGTAACGGCAACTGGTGGAACTTCAACAGGTTCCTCAATCGGTATTTATTCCTACTACACCCTGACCATGAATATAACAGGAGGTGCAATACTCTCTGCTACTGGCAACACCTATGGCATTGGTATTAATCAGTCATCTAATAAACAATTTGATATCAACATTGATAATGCTAACGTCACTGCAATAGGAACATCTAGTGCAATTTTCCTTGGCTCAAATGGTACATTCAAAGCTACAAACTGTACCTCAATATCTGCAGGTGAAAGTGCAACTTCATACGGTGCAATTACAAGTAGCGCTGCCCTGCAAACCGCACTAAGAGCAGATGCATCGACCTATAAATACATTGAAACCAAATCAGCAACATCTTCTGAGTCTATACCTGGACCTGGAGAAGAACCTACACCATCAGCCGACCCAATAACCCCAGACCCAGTGACTCCAACTCCGTCGCGTCCATCCCGCCCTTCAACCCCAACCATTTCAATTGGCGGTGGTGATAGCACAAATGCAGGCGGCACAACAACATATAACCGTGCCAATGCAACCCTCACCATAACACCAACAGAGGGTTACATCATCAAAGATGTATTGCTTAACGGAGTATCTCAGGGTCCAGTAACATCTCTTGGTTCAGTATACGGCAACAGCCGCGTTGAGGTAATCTTCGAAAAGATTCCAGAGAAAACCCCTGAACAAATCAAGGCAGAACGCAACGCCAAAATCAAAGATGGCGTTCAAAATACAAAGGTCCAAATCACAGCCTCCAAAGCTCTTCGCAAGGGCAACCAAATCACTTGGTCCAAGAGCTTTGGCTACAAAATGAGTTACTTCCAAGTTTGGCGTAAGGCAGCAGGTGGCAAATACAAACTAATTGCCAAAATCAAACCAACAAGCCGCAGCTACACCAACACCAAATCCCTTGTAGACGACGTGAAGTACACCTACAAAATCCGTGGTGTCCGCATCCTCGACGGCAAGCGAACCTTCACCGCCTACACAACCCCAGTAACCCTAACCGCCAAATAACCAATTCAATTCACTTCACTTGACTTGACGAAATCGCTTTTAACGCAATCGCTTTTAACGCAATCGCTTTTTTAGTACAAAAAAATCGCCATTTAGAAACAAATTCATGTTTTTTGGCGATTTTCTTTTTCACATTTGATTTTTGAGGCGAATTGTAACCCAGATTTTACAATAATTTCTTTAATTATACATTTC
>DATESI010000123.1:0-7614 GCA_035270905.1 Anaerovoracaceae bacterium | reverse complement strand
TACATATGCAATGCTCTCTCGGGGCAGCGAAGTGAGATTGTCTGCGAGGCGACTTCTCTTGATATTGAGGCAACCAAGACATGCCTTCAAAGGATTCTTGAGGTTGTTGACAAGGATAGTCTTGGGAGAGCTGACGGAGCTTTTAGAACCTTTGCCAGCCAGCAGACTCGTGAGTGCGATTTGCCCTGCGGGGAGAGCGGCTCAACAATGAGATTTCTGTTGCCGGTGGTGGGTGCCCTTGGAATAAAGGCAAATTTCTTACCGGAGGGGAGACTCCCAGCAAGACCTATGTCACCGCTGCGTGAGGAGCTTTGCGGCCATGGCATGAGCATTTCACCCCAGGGACAGGTTCCATTTCGCACTAGAGGACAGCTTAGACCGGGGAACTATGTCTTGCCAGGTAATGTTTCATCCCAGTTTATAAGCGGGCTATTATTTGCATTGCCATTGCTTAACGGCAACAGTACCCTTACCATTACGGGCAAGATGGAGTCGGAGAGCTATGTGGGTATGACCCTTGAGATGCTTGCAAAATTTAATGTAACCATCGAGAGAACGCCTAGGGGTTTCCTCATTCGGGGAAATCAAAGCTTTAAAGGACTTGACAAGGTTATTATTGAGGGAGATTGGTCCAATGCAGCATTTTGGGCGGTATGCGGAGCAATTGCAGGAGAGGATATTCTTGAGCCAGGAGAGGCAATGGAGTGCAACAATCTGAACCTAGAGTCACTTCAAGGAGATAAGGCAATTGCTAATATAGTCAGCGACTTTGGAGCATCTGTTACATTTATTCAGGATGGAATTCGTGTAGGTAGAGGCCAACTTAGGGCTATTGACATAGATGCTAGGAACATACCAGATTTGGTTCCGCCCCTTGCACTTGTGGCGGCAGTTTCAAGTGGAACTACAAGAATATATAACGCAAGTAGACTTAGACTCAAGGAAAGCGATAGACTTCAAGCGGTGTGGGAAACCCTCAACAATCTAGGTGCTGATGTGACTCAGACAGAGGATGGCCTTATTATTACAGGCAAGAGTAGATTGGCGGGAGGAATGGTAGATTCCTTCGGCGATCATAGAATAGCTATGATGGCGGCCATAGCAAGTACAGTTTGCGACGGTTCTGTGACCATTAAGGGTGCAGATGCAGTGAACAAATCATATCCTGGATTTTATAAGGAGCTTGAGAAGTTAAATCTTGGAGCAAGACTTATCTTAGAATAGATTAATACAGTAAGTTAAATAATCGATATCATTTATCAGTTAGGAGAAAAAGTATGTCATCTACATTGGGAAAAAACATTAAGGTGTCTATATTCGGTCAATCCCATTCCCCTGCAATAGGGGTGGTCATTGATGGTATTCCCTCAGGGGAGGCCATAGATTTTAATATTCTTGATGAATTTATGGCAAGACGTGCACCAGGAAAAAGTGACACATCCACGGCAAGAAGAGAAGCCGATAAGCCTGAATTCCTGTCGGGAATTTTATCAGGCAAAACCTGCGGAGCGCCTATTGCAGCCATCATAAAAAATACAGATACCAAAAGCAGGGATTATGACAAGATGAAGGACATACCAAGGCCTGGCCATGCAGACTTTACTGCCCATGTGAAATATGGGGGCAATGAAGATGTGGCAGGAGGCGGACATTTTTCGGGAAGGCTAACAGCTCCACTTTGCATAGCAGGGGGCATTTGCAAGCAGCTTCTTGAAAGACAAGGAATTTATGTCGATGCCGAAATTGATTCTGTAGGTGGCAGTAGGAATAAAGAAGAGTTTCGCAGCATAATTTTAGCAGCAAAGGAAGATGGCGACTCCGTTGGGGGCACCATAAAATGCACAGTAACCGGAATGCCGGCAGGTGTTGGAGAGCCGATGTTTGACGGTGTGGAAAACCGCATAGCGGCGGCAGTCTTTGGGATTCCTGCAGTAAAGGGCATAGAATTCGGCAGAGGCTTTGAAGCGGCGGACATAAGAGGCAGCGAGAACAACGACGCCTTTTATTATGAAGGCGATGAGGTTAAGACAAGAACCAATAACCATGGTGGAATTCTTGGAGGAATAACATCAGGGATGCCAATTACCTTTAGAGTTGCATTCAAACCAACCCCTTCAATTGCATTGGAGCAGGAGAGCATAAGCTACAGCAAGAAGGAGCAGGCAAAGCTAGTTATAGAGGGAAGACACGACCCATGCATCGCGTCCCGAGCAGTACCTTGCGTAGAGGCAGTAGCTGCAATAGTAATTTACGATATGATTTTGGAAAGGAAGTAAACAAATTGGATATACAGGATTTACGAAAAGAAATAGATAATATAGATGCAGGACTTATAGAGCTATTCGAAAAAAGAATGGAAACAGCCAAGCAAATCGGAGAGTATAAGATAGATAAGGGCATGCCCGTATATGACCCTGCCCGTGAGCGTGAAAAGCTATCCAAGATAGCAGATGATGCACCGGAGGGGATGAGGTCATACCTGAGAATGCTTTATGCATCAATCTTTGAAATGAGTAAGGAGCATCAACGCAGGCTGAGCAAGTCCAACGTAGACCTTGTTGCAAGCATTCAGGATGCAATAGAAAACACCCCTAGACTTTTCCCTGAGAATGCAACCGTAGCATGCCAGGGAACTGAGGGCGCATATTCACAGCTTGCCTGTGATAAGATTTTCAAGGAGTCAAGAATCATGTATACTGGCAGCTTCGAAGGAGTTTTCTCTGCAGTGAGCAGCGGATTATGCCAGTATGGTATTTTACCTCTCGAAAACAGTACAGCCGGTTCTGTGAATCAAATTTACGACCTGATGATGAAATATAACTTTTACATTGTAAGATGTGTAAGACTGAAGATAGACCACAACCTGATGGCAAACCCGGGCACCAAGAAGGAAGCAATCAAGGAGATTTTTTCTCATGAGCAGGCACTTCTGCAATGCGGAGATTTCCTCAATACTATGCCAGGAGTCAAGGTTACGGTGTGTGAAAACACTGCGGTGGCATCACAGATGGTTGCAGAGTCAGGAAGAAAGGATGTTGCAGCCATATCATCATTTTCATGTGCAGAGCTTTACGGGCTTGCATGCCTTGAACGCTCGGTTCAGGACAAGGGCAACAACTATACCAAGTTTATCTGCATTTCCAAGAAGATGGAAATTTTCCCTGCCTCTAATAAGACAAGTCTGATGCTGGTAGTAGACCATAAGCCGGGGGCACTTTATAAGGTGCTGGCAAGATTCTATGTTCTTGGAATAAATCTTGTTAAGCTTGAGAGTAGACCAATACCTGATAGAGACTTTGAGTTCATGTTCTATTTCGATATAGAGAGTCAGGTTTACGCAGGTGAGTTTATTAGAATGATGAGCGAGCTTGAGGATATCAGCCAGGAGTTTAGATATCTTGGGAGCTATTTGGAAATTGTTTAATTGGAAATCCTATAGAAAAGAGGTGGGACTATGATGAAATATAGTTATTCAAGCAGAACTAAAAATTTGCAGGGTGATGCTATCGAGGCGGTACTGAAGTATTCCTCAATGCCAGGGTACATTCCATTCTCTGCGGGCAATCCGTCGGTGGATTCATTCCCGGTAGATGAGATAAAGGAAATATCCGCAAGAATCCTTGAAGAGCAGCCTAATATAATTCTGCAGTATAATGTTACGGAGGGCTATCATCCCTTCAGGGATTATCTCAAAGGGTATCTAAAAAAGAAATATAATGTGGGTAAGGACTTTGATGATATAGTTATAATAAGTGGTTCCCAGCAGGCCTCTGATCTTATCAGTAAGGGAATACTCAACGAGGGTGACACGGTTCTTTGTGATGAAATTACCTATATGGGGTTCTTGAATGCCTTCACATCATATGGTGGAAGACTTAAGGGTATACCTATGGATGATGATGGCATGAACATGGAGGCTTTTGAGAAGGCTCTGGAAACCGAAAAAAATGTGAAAATGATTTATACAATCCCTAACTTCCAAAATCCAACTGGAATTACCATGCCCCTTGCCAAGAGAAAGAAAATGTATGAGCTGGCGGTGAAGCATAATGTAATTATCCTAGAGGACAATCCATATGGTGACCTTAGATATTCGGGAGAGGCGATTGAGAGTATTAAGAGCATGGATGAAGAGGGCTGCGTTGTATATGTGGGTTCATGTAGTAAGGTAATTGCACCGGGTCTTAGAATCGGATACGCAGTAGCAGCAGAACCTCTAATTAGGAAAATGATTGAGTGCAAGCAGACATCTGACGTAAACTCCAATCTTTGGGGTCAGGAAATCTGCTACGAATATATGACCAAATACGATTATGAGGGACATCTAAAGTTTGTCTGTGACCTTTATGCTCACAAGCAAAAGATAATGTTTGATGCATTCAAGAAATACCTATCTGGCAAGATGACTTGGTCTAAGGTGGAGGGTGGACTTTTTGCATGGTGCATACTGCCTGAGGAAATCAACATGAATGAATTTTGTCAGAAGGCATTAGAAAAAGAAAAGGTATGCGTAGTCCCGGGAGATGTTTTCTCCGCAGAAGCAAGCATACCGTGTAACGGATTCAGGGTGAATTTTTCCACCCCGTCTGTTGAACAAATCGAAGAAGGGGTTAAACGTCTAGCACGCCTGATATAAGTTATATAATACAAAGGGGTGATGTGCTTACCACGCTACCGTCCTCGCCGCGTTGCGGCTGCGAAGTGTAGCTTTGGCAAGTACATCACCCCTTTTTTGTTTACAATTATCAAGGCGTGTGTGGGTTTACCCAAACGGTTCTATTATTGGTGAAGATGACCATGCCGGGCTTGGCTCCGGCTGGTTTTTTTACGTATTTGGCAAGAACGTAGTCAACGGGGACGTTTTCGGAGGTTCGTGCCTTGCTGTGGTATGCGGCGATGGCAGCGGCCTCAAAGATTGCGGTTTCTGTAATTTCTTTACCCTCCGTAAGCACCACTGTGTGGGAACCGGGGATATCCTTGGTATGGAACCAGTAATCTTGTTTGCTGGCAGTCTTGAGGGTCAGTATGTCGTTTTCCTTGTTATTCCTGCCTACAAGCACCTGGAAGCCATCGGAGGTAGTATACTTCAATGGACTGGCCTTGAATTTCTTTTCTTTGCCGTTTATCTTACGCTTTCTCACATAGCCTGTCTCAACAAGCTCCTGCCTGATAGTTTCGATATCATCAACATTTTCGGTGTTTTCCAGGAACGTCAAAACCGATTCCAAATATTCTATGTCTTTATCTGTATCCTCAAGCTGAATTTGCTTTTCCTTGATGGCAGTCTTGGATTTGCCATATTTCTTGTAGTAAACCTGAGCATTCTTGCCAGGGCTAAATCTCACATCAAGTGGAATGGTAACAGAGGAACCATCGTAATAGTTGGTGACCGTCACCTCTGATGCACCCGGATTAACCAGATGAATATTAGCGGTGAGAAGTTCACCATAAAGTCTAAGGTCCTCGGAGTTTTCGGCCTTGAGCAAATCTTCTGCAAGACGTTGCTTCTTAAGGTATGCCTTGTCCAGTGTGGTGCTTACTGACTTGACCAAATCGTGGGTCTTTTGGCGGGCACGATTGCTGGATTTCTTATTGTCAAAGTAGTATGTTAGGCACTGGCTAAGGGTTTCGAAGGTTTCTACCTTGCATGCTGTTTCGAATTCTCTTAGAGGCAAAATATGAAACTCCTTTGGGGTGCCTTTTTCATCTAGATATACTCGTGGCGAGAGCCCGCCACTGTCTAGCCTTGTCATTATCTTAGGCAAGAAATCCTCTTTGGCATCGCAAGTGCTCATTTCCTCGGCAATGCTGGGGGAAATGCCACCGATGGAAGCCAGTAATGCCTTGGGGTTTGAATCTATTGCGGCAACCTGTTCCCTTGAAATTTCCTTGAAAGGAATTTTGTCCTGTGCCGGAGGATACTCGTAGAGCATGCCGGGCAGTACTTGACGTACACGGTTTACATCGATGGAAACTCTTTTGATGCTGTCGATGATTTTGCCTGTCTGCATGTCAACCAAGATTATGTTGCTGTGCTTACCCATGATTTCAAAAATAATCTTTTTCGAAGCCGTGAACCCTAGCTCGTTGAGAGTTTCGAGACAAATCTCAAGGATTCTCTCGGAATCCTTTTGCTGGATCGACACGATTCTGCCGGCCTGTAAATGCTTACGCATGAGCATGCAAAATGCCGAGGGGGCGGAAGGGTTGCCCAGGCTTTCTTCGATTAGGTGAACTCTGGCGTGTGCCGATGCAACGGAGGCATAAAGCTTCACGTTGCCGGTCTTGGAGTGTATGTGAAATACCAGCTCGTCGTTTTCCGGCTGGTAAACCTTTTCTATCTTCCCAAGAAGTATTTTGTTTTGCAATTCTTTGACCATTGCATAGGTTATTATTCCGTCAAATGCCATGTGATGCTCCTTTCTTGATAATTCATTGTACTATTTGGTGGTTCGGTTTGTCAAATGGTCCAAACTATGTTAAACTATTTAAGTTATCATTAAGAATCGAAGAGGAGAAGAAATTAGATGATAAAAAGTATGACAGGCTTCGGAAGAAGCGAATATTCGGACGGAAAGAGGAACATAATAGTTGAAATCAAATCCGTCAACCACAGATATTCAGATATCACAGTCAAGATGCCAAGGAGATATTCCTTTGCGGAGGACAAAATTAAGAATGCAGTCAAGGCAAAGTTAAAAAGAGGTAAGGTTGATGTTTCCATTATGGTGGAAAATTTGACCGAAAATGATACTAACATTAAGTTAAACACCATGGTTGCTCAGCAGTACTATGACAATCTTAAGGCCCTTAAGAGTCAGTTTGATGTGACGGGAGATATTACACTTCAGTTCTTGTCAACTATGCCGGATGTGCTTAAGGCAATTCCTGATGTTGAAGATGAAGCGGAAATCACCAAGAGTATCTTGATTCCTGTAGAAGAAGCATCCAAGAATCTTGAGGCGATGCGTGCCATTGAGGGCGAAAAGCTTGCCAAGGATTTGATTATGCGTGGTGAACTTATTAAGAGTCTTGTTGATAAGATTGAGGAACGTGCACCACTTGTTTCTATGGCTTACACAGAGAAGCTTCGTGAACGTATTAAGGAGCTTATTGGTAATAGTGTTTCAGTGCCTGAGGATAGAATTCTAGTTGAGGCTGCAATCTTTGCAGATAAATGTAGCATCACTGAGGAGCTAACTAGACTGAACAGTCATATTGATCAGCTAAAGAGTATAATCACTGAGAGCGTTGAGCCTGACGGCAAGAAGTTAGATTTCTTGGTACAGGAAATGAACAGAGAGGCCAACACAATAGGTTCCAAGGCCAATGACATTACAATCACCAACTACATGCTGCAGGTAAAGGCTGAGGTAGAAAAGATAAGAGAGCAAGTACAAAATATCGAATAGTACTCTTGAAAAAAGCTACAAATTGTGATAAAATATTTTACCATGAAAATGACTGCAGGCGTGCGAACGTCAAGGCTCGGAGCGTACATAAGGTACGTGAGTACTTTAGGCGTGAGTAGCCAAGGTCACATTAGGCGAAAAAGGAAAAAGTTGCGCAGGATTTTTCGCGTTAGACAAGGCGCGCGAACGGCAAGGCTCGGAG